>CALCME010000093.1 GCA_937965925.1 Candidatus Absconditabacterales bacterium
TTCCAGAGAAGGCATTTAAAACATATGAAAAAGTTGCTGATGCCGCTGGAGATGCTGTTGCTGCACTTAATTCAAATGCTCCAACTAAAGATGCTTCATGAGAAGTCTCTTCTCCTCAAGATGTAACAAATAAATCGGACCCCTCAATCCCCGCGTGAATGAGTGGAGTGACTGGTGTCGGAGGAACTGTTACTATGTCATAAGCTCTTACCTACGAAAGAACAGCCCTCACAATCCTAATGTTAAAATGAAAGGTTTTTACCTCATCAAACTCCATCATTGGATATTCTTTGCGTAGTATCTCTACCTGTCGAGTCATCATCTCTAAGAACATAGTTAGTCAGTTGTCATTAGTCATTGGTGATTGGTCATAAATCATTTGTGATACTGTTTCTCAGTTCTCATATCTCGATTCTCGTATCTCAAGAAGCTGATCAAACATGATACGATATAGATCTAATCCATCATCTCATCAGACAAACGCCATACGCGGTTCTCGTTTCTTCACCGTTTCATCGGTGTTCTCATCAAAAAGCCCATCTGGTATATAAGGGAGATTCGCAACGAGAATGGTTTTTTGTTCCGACAGGAGGATGTTTTTGATTTCTGGATGATCGAGAAGATTGCAGGTGAGGAAGGAGATGTTTGCTTTCTCTTCTGGATCCTGGATTCTGGATTCTAGATTCTTTCTCGCAACGACTAATGCTTCTTCACTTAGATCAGTAAGAATTGCATGTGAGATATGTGCTCAGCAATGATACAGGGTAGAGAGTCACAAGACTCCGCATCAAGTTCAGATGTCCAAGAGAGAGTAGTGTTTCGAAGCGTGTGGTGTTTCTCACGAGATTGCCACGTTGCTTTGGGACGAGGCAGTGCCGTCGTCCCTACGCTTCTCGCAATGACGATCGATATTTTCATTTCTTGTATCTGAAGTCTTGTTTCTTGTTTCTCCTTCTATCTCTTCTCTGACGGCTTCGATCATATACTCTGTTTCTGGTCTTGGGATAAGGGTGTCTCTATTTACATGAAATTTAAGTCAGGCAAATTCTACATATCATTTGATATATTCGAGTGGTTGTTTTTCTAGGGTATATGCACGATATGCCTGTGAAATTCGATCGAGATCCTCAGGTGATATGTCTTGATCTCCATGCGTGAAGAGCTTCTCTTTTGTAATCTTGAGTTGATGGCAGATGAGTTTTTCGAGAATCGTTTTCTTTGGATAGTCGTATGATCAGATGAGTTCGAGAATAGTCATAAGTATAGATTATTATAAAATAAAGTAAATTGATATAGGATTTAGGAACAATTTACTTCGTAGTCTATCTCCCTATATATCAATCCTTAAGTATATTTTCAACAAAACGTAAGATTGATACAAACTTCCTACATTCACATGCGATATGCAATATATTATATATAGTTCTTTCCTTTTGTATAGCTTCTATTGGTAGGTTGAATGTTTCTTTTCTTCATTTTTTTCCTTGACGAAAAAAACGAAGCAAAAAAAGTCAAGTTCCAACAGTCTTCAGTATATATTCTCTATCATGTTGAGAATTGGGAAGTTCATTCGTTCCCAGAGGGTCCCACTCATTCAGATTAGGTAGATTTTTTCTCTTGTACTGAGTATAATGTTTCAGAAAATGTTGGAACGGATCTATGTTTATATCCACATAGTAGTATACTATACATATTCATCTTATAAACTACACTATGAACGAAAAAAGACTCTATATGACAAATGAATGATCCGAAGATACTGTTTTTCAACGACTGTGTGGTTTTCAGCCATCACTTGGTTGGTTGCTCGTTGATACGAGTAAGAAGCTCGGAACGATCTTTCTGGATGGAAGATATGCCCAGAGTAAGATTACGCCGAGAGAGTGACGAACGATTAGGAACGTACCTGTTTCTGGGAAGATCGAGAGTCGACTCCCAAGCTATCTCCCAGAGAAAAGTGTCCTTCTCTTGCAAGAATCACTTCCATATGGAATCTACAAAGATCTCTCTCGTCGACTGCCGGCGCATCTCTCCCGTATATGATTTGACACCAAAGATCGAGCAAACAAACAAAGAGTTCTAAAATCTGTTGATGATATCACAGCTATCCAGCATGCCTGTTCGCTTGCTCATCAGATTCGAGATCGACTAGAACCTCAGATAGCCTCATGATCAGTGATCTGAAAGACAGAACTCCAACTCAGATGAGAGATTATACACTATGCGTTTACTCTTTGATGTGAGGCAGAAGCATTTGATACGATCGTAGCAACCTGATCACATAGTGCACTTCCACATCACCATGCAACCACAACACCCATATGAACATGACCATTACTGATTGATATGTGATGGAAAGTTAGTGGATGGTGCAGTGATCATACAAGATCATTTTATATAAGAGAATCTAGAGACCAGAATCTAGATTCTAGAAATGACTCTGTCTGACAACCTGAAGGGACGCAATTTTTTGCATCTTCTTGATCAGAACTGTTTCAAGATCGACAACACATCCATGCCATCGTCAAACAGGCTCATGATGAAGCAATTGCACTGATTCGTCCATGAATCCAAGCAAAGAGCATTGCTCAAAAAGCGAGATCGGTAATAGAAGAAGCATGATATGGTGATTTTTATCCACATTCATTGTGACATGGAGTCGGAGTTGATGTGCATGAAGCTCCGTATCTGTCAGTAAGATCTGATCATAGGTTACAACCAGGAATGATCGTTACGATAGAACCAGGTATCTATCTTCCGGGGCAGTTTTGAATCAGACATGAGAATATGCTTGTCTGTACTGATGAGTGAGTAAGAATCTTGTAAAAAGGAAAGAAGACTCTTTCGTTCATTGATTTCAGGTCGTGAGTTCACTATACTTCTTGGTATTTATGATCTTACTATCGAATCTGATGATTACACGTTTTGCTCCATCTCCAACCTGAAAACTGCATATCTGATCCGTGAGGACAGCGTTGTTTTGTTATTTAATGTCAAATAAAGCGAAAGCAGAGTGATGAAAGTATATTCTTCGTATAGAGGATACGGATACAGCTCGTTCGACAAAACTTTTTGAACAGAATCTCCTAGATGGATTTGAATGGTTATGACTTGATCGAGATGCATGACCAGGAAAAGATGGAGGGGAGTGACCATACTATCAGATGGAGCGTCTAGAGGTCTATAATGCATATGTACAAAAACTCTTAGAAGACGGGCAGGCATACTATGCACGAGAGACGACTGAAGAACTAGATGCAATGAGAGAAGAAATGCAGAAAATTAAGAAACCATTTCGTTATCGTCAGCGTGACTATACTGAAGAACAGCTTCAGTCTTTCAAAGATGAGTGACGTCTTCCTGTGGTGAGATTGAAACTAGACCCAACTCGTGAAATCGTGTTTGATGATCTGGTAAAAGGGGAAACTCGTTTCAAACTAGAGCAATTTGGAGATCTTGTTATTGTAAAATGAGATGGAGTACCAACCTATCATCTGGCAGTAGTAGTCGACGATATTGAGATGAATATTTCACATGTGGTCAGAGGAGAAGACCATCTCACGAATACTGCAAAACACATAGCATTATACGAAGCATTTGGTCATGATGAGCTTCCACGCTTTGGTCATTTGCCGTTGATTATGAATCCAAATGGAAAGAAACTCTCCAAGAGGGATGATCCTAAAGAAGTATGACTGGTACTGATAGATCAGTTTCGTGACGCATGATTTCTTCCAGAAGCAATTATAAATTTTTCGGCGATGATTGGTCGAAATCCATGAACTGAACAGGAAGTGTTCTCTCTTCAAGAACTGATTCATGAGTTTGATATCACTCGTGTGCAAAAGGCGAATGCAAAATATGACTTTAAACGTGCTCTCTGGTTTAATAGTGAGTATATCAAGAACATGGACGATGCACATTTTGTCGCTCAGGTGAAAGACTTTTTGTTTTTGTATGGAGATGAATCATGGAAGGAAATAGTGGAGCACAGTGAAGATGCTCACTGGATGAAGCTTGCTCCGTATATCAAAGTAAGAATCCAAACACTAAGACAGTTTGAAGAACACTGTCAGTATTTCTTTACTCGTCCTGAGTCAGTAGATGCAACTATTGTGAATAGAGAAAAAATGAAAGTAACTCCAGAACTTGTTTCTGGGTTCCTTCCAGATCTTATTCATCTTCTAGAGCATATGACGCAAGAGCAATGGACCGAAGAAACGATCAAAGAAGAGCTCATCTCGTTCATCAAGGCAAAAGAACTGAAAAATGGTCAAGTGCTTCGACCGGTAAGAGCAATTCTTACATGAGTAGAAGCAAGTCCAGGTGCTTTTGAGATGTTGTATGTCTTAGGTAAACAAGAGAGTATGGTAAGGCTGAAAGAGTATATAGAAGCATAAAATAATGCGTAGGGACAATGGCTTGCTCTGTCCTTCTTTGATTTTGCAATTTTTGCAATATAACGAGTGTTGATGTATGAAACAACATAGCGTATATTATATCCCAAACACGAGTAAAAATTAGATATGTCAAGTTTTAATGCTGTTTTCTTATGTAAAAACTGGATTTATGATCCAGTTTTTCGTATAAATGATGGTGTTAGAAGAGGATTGCATCGAAACTAATTTTTAGTTTTTGCTCTATGGTATGTATCAAAGAGTATATCAGGATCTTGGAAAAACACTTCAACCTTGAAGAGTATTGGTGATCTATGGTCCAAGAAGAGTTTGAAAAACAACGCTTGTTCAGTCTCGATTAGAACGTAATAATCTTGCTTCTTCTCGAAGAAAGGGAACTTGAGATGATCTTAGTGTTCATCAAGTGTTTCATAAGCAGACGTTACGTGATCTAGAGTGATATATACAAGGATATTCTTGACTTTTCTTGGATGAAGCTCAGTCAATTCCAAAACTGTGAGTTGGACTAAAGTTACTTATTGATAAGTATCCAAATTTTCCAATCATTGTAACCTGATCGTCTTCGTTTGATCTTTCACAACAAATTTCAGAGTCCTTAACGTGAAGAAAGACTATTTTGCAGTTATATCCGTTATCTGTCTATGAACTTCATACCTTGAATGATCTCTCTCGATATGATATACAAGAACAGCGATGAGAGTATCTGATCACATGAATGTATCCTCAGATTGTCTCAACACAAGAGAGTCAAAAAAAGAAAGAATACCTTTCAGAGCTAACAAATAGTTATCTATTCAAAGATATTTTACAAATTGATCACATTAGATGATCAGAGAGATTGATAAAGCTTGTTCAGTTACTTGCTTTACAGATAGGACAAGAGGTTTCCTTTCAAGAATTATGAAATCAAGTCTGACTCAATTTAAAAACAGTTGAGAAATATATAGATATCCTCCAAAAATGATTTGTGATCTATAAGCTCCCCTGATTTCATGGGAATCTTCGTAATAGTATTAGAAAGAAATCGAAATATTATTTTTGGGATGTTTGAGTAAGGAACTCTCTTATTAAGCAACTCCAACCTCTAGATCTCAGGCAAGATATCTGACATCTTCGAGAGAATTTTGTGATTATGGAGAGAGTGAAATTTCTAGCATATAGTTGAAATTTAGTGAATCAATATTTTTGGAGAAACTATCAATGACAAGAGATTGATCTGATAGAAGAGGCAGATGGGCATATTGTTCCATATGAGATCAAACGATCAGAAACAAAAAAGGGTAAGATTCCTTCTCAGTGGAAGAAAGGGTATCCCGAAAGTATTCTCACGATAGTGAGACCGAGTAGTATACAAGAGATTATTTCTTAAGACGTTTTTTGACAAATGAACACCCTCTACCTATACTTAGGAGAGGGTGTTTTTATCGATGTAAGAAACATGAATATATGCGAGTAAAAAGAATGATTTGATGTTGTTTCTTCTTTCTGTGAATTTTCGCAGGGAACTCTCTCGTGTTTTCATGATGAACAAACTTAGAATTTTATTGAAATGATGGAACCATTCTCACTGATAACAAAGATGATGTACTCAACGAAGAAGTTTCAGGAGGGAGTTGATTTAGTGCATGAATCGATCTGGTAGTATGAGAAGGAAAAATAGAGGGAATTTATGATGGAGAGATCGAAAGTGTAGAAGACGCATGGACATTAGCAACAGATCTTATGAAATGAACAATCAATTATGCCTTATGACTAATTGGTCTCGTTGCCCTTGTATACCTTCTGTACCATTGATTTCTGACACTGACAGCATGAAGTGACGACGAACAAGCATCGAAATGATGGAAAGGAATCAAGTATGCATTCATCGCGATAGTTTGAATTGGTCTTGCTTGGTTTTTCTTGAGTCTTGTCTTCCGATTAATCTTTACCGTAACAGACGCTGCTGGAGGAGGATAGTGAGAAAAGAGAGCAGAGAGAAAAGAAAAGAGAGAAAAGAGAAAAGAGAAAAGAGAAAAGATAAAAGAAAAAAGAGAGATAAAAGATAAAAGAGAAAAGAGAGAGAAAAAAATAAAAGAGAGAAAGAAAAGGTATTTATATGTTTATCTGTTGCGCTACCCATGATTCTTCCCCATTTATCTCAACGAAAGCACCACCAACGCAGACGACAAAAGAAGCGAACAGTCTCGATCTGATCGATGATGGTTCTTTTTGTTGATCTGGTGAGGGGGTTTGATGTTGATGATTTTTTGAATGAAGACCCATTGGATGGACTGATAGAATGAAACCAAGGAAAGTGAGATGCAAATATAGATATCTGAGCAGAGCTAAAAGAGGTTACCGTATGAGAAGATAGCTTGATCAAGCAGATGCTCGAACAGCTCTGATTTGAATTTGGGAACGGTCAAGTTGCGATCCAATTTATCAACAATATTATAAACTTTGCACTCGTTGTGGTTGGATTGATCGCTATGGCGGTGTTGATTTATGGTTTCTATAAGATGTTTTTCACAGAAGGTGAAGAGTGACGGACCGATGCGAAGAAGCTTATTAGAAATACACTTATAGCGTTGTTGGTGATCTGATTTGCTCGGTATATCACCAGTCGAGCATTCAACCTATTTTATGCCACGACAGAATGATTGTGATCTACAGGTGGTTAGAAAAAAATATCCTTTCTTTATTATATGATCATATTGATAGATGAGTACAGCAGACAACAAAAAAGTCCATCATGGTAAGAAAAACAACGTCTACAATACCGAGACGATGCTTCCTGTTTCTGAAATTAGATGAGATACGATGATAATGAAAGATGGGGGACTCAGGGCTGTTATAAAAGTAACGTGATTAAACATAGATCTCAAGAACTATGACGAACAACTTGCAACGATAGAGCAGTATAAGAGGTTTTTGAACTGATTAGATTTTCCTCTACAGATATTGATTCGTAATAACTATTTGGAGTTGTCAGATTATATTTGATATATGAGATGACACGTAGATCTCGTAGCACATGAAGCGTTAAAAAAACAAGGAGAAGCATATATAAAATTTCTAAGTGGAATAAACTCACAGCAATGATTGATCTACGTGAAGGAGTTTTATATTGTGATTCCTTACTATCCATTAGAACAAGATGTAGCAAGTGTCCGTAAAGCACGATGGAGAAAGTTTGCTGATGCGCTCAGTACTCAAGAAACCCCAGAGAAGATTGTCAACAGATATAGAATGTTTGTGAGGAATGGAAAATTCCTAGATACGAGAGTGAGTGTCGTGATCGAAGGACTCAGATGAGTTGGAATGTTTTGAGAAAGACTCTGATTGTGAGATCTTATTTCGTTACTCTTTAGAGAGTATAATCCTGATTCTCATAAGGATCAGGCAGTGATTGGGTAGTCGGAATGTCGATCTATTTCATTTATTCATTCATATAGGAAATTCTAAACCAATTTCCATAGATGTATAGATACCCCAATTACTAAGTGAGATTTGAGTATAAAATAGAGTGATTTCACCTTATATATGGGGAATCAAAAATTTGTAGGATTATGTTAATTTTCGTATACGGAGATCTTCTTCTAGCCTACTTAGCCTAACAAAAAAAACTAGTAGACATCTGTGTGTACTAGTTTTTTTAATAGACTTTTTATTTGACTAAAGAGATATAGAAGGAAAGAGTTCTCGGCTATTTCTTTTTCTCTCCAAGTACTTCATCAATAAGTCCATATTTTTTTGCTTCTTGTGCAGACATATAGTTATCTCTTTCTACATCTTTCTCGATAGTTTTAACTTTTTGTCCTGTATGATGAGCAAGCATGTCATTAAGTTTTGATCTTAGTGAAAGAATGTGTTCTGCAGCAATAGCAATATCAGTTGCTTGTCATTCAGCTCATCACAATGGCTGATGGATCATAACTTCAGCGTTGGGGAGTGCATATCTTTTCCCTTTGGTTCATGCAGTAAGAAGCATTGCTCACATAGATGCCGCCATACCGATACATACCGTTACGATGTCGCATTTTACATACTGCATCGTATCATATATAGCGAGTCATGATGAAACAACTCATCCAGGTGAGTTAATATACATGATTATGTCCTTATCTGGATCTTGTTTTTCTAGATACAGGAGTTGTGCTACGGTAATGTTAGACGTTTCAGGTGTTACTTGGGCTCAAAAAAAGATAATTCTATCTTCTAAAAGTCTTGAGTAAATATCATATGCTCTTTCACCATGTTTCGTTTTTTCAATAACTGTTGGAATTATCATTGCCATTGGATCAAAACTATGTCATGTTGAAGCTCATCATGTTTTCGTGCGTCAGGTTCAAGTAGTAGAGTGTATCATTCTTATATGAATCAGTAATAAAACAGTCTATGTATACGAATTGATCTTCAATTTTGCGAGATAATACGTATTGTAGAGTGCAAATGACCAGGCGATTTTTCAAAAACATATGAGCTCTCTATTGACTCAAAAATAAAAGCACTGATAATTTTATTTTTTATCTGTATGTCTATTATGTTGAATACTGTTAGGTTTCTGATTATTTCCCTTTTATTTTTCTCATCTACTGTACATTCGGACCTTATTTATGATCCATCTACCAATTCATATATAGATGATAGTGTAGAAAATGTTGTTGTAGTTGAAATTCAAACTGAAACAGAAACATCATCAACCGATGAAGCAAATGATGATGGTCTTGTCTACGATCCTTGGACAGGTGAGTATGTTGCCCCTGAAGATCTTACTGAACGGCCATCTGGTGTTTCGACAACATCTCTTGCAGATGAAACCACTGAAGAAGAACCAGCAGAAGAAGAGCAGGTAGAGGAACCTGAAGAATTAGCTGATGAAGAAGCACCCCTCATGGAAGTTGATCCAGCTCTTGTAGAGACAGGTTCAGATGCAATTGCTACTGAAACTTCTGCTACCCCTACTGAAACAGAAGAAGAAGATCTCCCAGTTCCTGTTGTCGTTATAGAAGAAATAGATCTTATCGAACCGGTTACTATAGTTGAAGTAACGGATCTCGTAGAAACTGCTAGCGATCAAATTAAAGACGCTGCCACTTTAAGAACGGACTTAGAAGATCAAAAGACGATGCTCCTGGAGTACTTAAATAGTAAAAAATGAGAAGTCGAGAAAAACTATGTGTCGTCTGTACAAGATATTTTTGGTGTATATTTTGATGAGATGTCATCATGTTTGCAAGACACACAGACACTAGATACCCTTAGCAAAGATATGGGGGTGTTATATAAAGATCTAGAATCAAGAATGCAAACATCATCTGCAACTCATTTTGCTGAGATTGCCTACCTTGAGTATGCTGGAAACAATTGACTTTATTCTGAATCGAAGAAAGAAATAGAATGATGAGTCCTTTCAAATTCGATCGATACATACGGACAAAATGGTTTGCTTCTAATCGATCATTACTTTAGTGAGGCAAATGAAAGTATAGATACATTCGTTGCATCTAATGAAGCTAAGAACTATGAAGAATCAATTGTTGTGTATGAAAAGAGAAAAGAAATTATTGGCAAACTCGTTCAAGTTTTCTCTCACTTTGAAGAGTCAACGTTTTTCAATCAAACAGTGATAGGACCTCGTGCTGATGAACTTAGAGAGATGACTGATGATATCTTTCGTATCTTCGATGAACAAATTCGTGTAAGACGATGATGAGCTGACAATATTCAAACAATGATTCAACAGGTTCAAAGAGATTATCTTGTCTATGTGGATCAGGTGTTAGCTGAGTTGTTCCCTGCAGATTGAATCCAAGATATCTACAAAAATTACACACTTCTCGACGGGATATATGGTCTCCATGCACAGCAGACAAACTGTTCATCAATACTACAAAATGATACTATTGAAACATCTGGACCTCAGCTTATAGAAAAAATTCAGAAACTTCAGGAAGGAATTGCAATTTCAAACTCAGCAGTATGATGAGCGACAACGTGGACGGCTCTTCAAGATGGGTTTTCACAAATGCTTATTGACTACTATGAGACATCAGTCGTTCCATACATAGCAACTCAGCTTTGAGAAGAACTTCCAAAAGAAGAACTTGTACAAGAATCTACAAGCACGACTACATCGACAGTTGCTCAAGAGAGCTCGTCATCTACTCGTGCAGTTGTTTCATCAAACATTACCCAGGTCGATACCTCGAAGATGACTCCCGTTCAACTAAGACAACACGAGAAACAGCTTGCATTGTATCTTCAACAGCAAGAAACATATAATAAACAACTCTATCAAGCATATGAAAAAATGATTGTAACGTATCTAACAGATCTAAAAGCCGAATATAAAGAGAAAAGAACAATTCAGGCATTTGAAAAACTTATGGAAAAAGCATATGGGAAAGTAGAAGTAATGCTTGCATGAGGAACTGTTTGATGAGAAACGCTTATCATTCTAGAAGCTATTAGAGCTGCTATAGAGAAAGTGCTTGTTGGGTAGATTTGTATAGTGAGAAGTATAGTAAATACAGTAAATTATAGATTTGAACTTTTATAAAAAGATCTCTTCATCTGAAGAGATCTTTTTTCTTTTACTACAAATCCTTTTTTAACTCTCTTTGGGTGTCTTCTTATTTCTGACTTCTTACTTCCCAAATTGATTTTTAAACTCCCCATTGACCACTTTTGTTCTACTCAATCATGTTCATTTCCAAAGAATAAGATGATCTTTCTGTTTTGTTATATCTGTGCTGTATCTTTCAGATTGCAGAGACAGATCAATATCATCAAACTGAAGATTCTTACCATCACAATATAGTTGAGCTTGTTCGTCAGTAAGGGTGATTGTATTCTTGGTAGCAAGATGTCAAAGCATCGTTCCTACAAAGTGAGTTGGTCTAAATCAAAATAATCTATCTACCTTCAGCACAGGGACTCATACCTTTTCAAAATGAATGTGTTGTTGGACTTTTGTTAGGTCTGGTGAAGTCAGATAGACTCTTTCTTTGGTCGATGCAAAGTTATGTATGTTTGGATTCAGTTTGATTCAAAACATCTTGTCTAAGAAGACAGCTACATCTTTCCAGAGTTTCTGACTTGTCGTGAGTCTAAATTGGTTAATAGGGGAGAGTTTGTGTGGAAGTTGATAGGGGAGGTCTGTTGCTTTGAGTTTGCGAATCTTGCAGATGAAGAATCATCATGTTTTCTGGTGATGTGGTCGTAATCT
>CALCME010000094.1 GCA_937965925.1 Candidatus Absconditabacterales bacterium
CACAATACTGTCTTAAGCGTTTACTCATGCTTCTTTTCTTCATTTTTTTTCTTGATAAAAAAAACGAAGCAAAAAAAATCAAGTCTCACGCGTCCCGCTCGGCGTTCGACAACTCTTCATTAGAGCTTAGTCTGATAGCGGAATGCCACGGTCAATTTGTTTCGATTTTGCTATATAACGATATACCCTTGTCAGTAGTTACAATGTATGTCAATATAATTACTGTGCAAAATTTTTGATTATAGGTAATGATTTTGTTGATCCACCTTAAAAATTTTGTATAGTAGATTCGTTTATATGTAAATTTCTTCTTCAATGAATATTCCAAAAGAACATGAATCTACGGTTCTGCGTGCATTGGCTATCAATCAATTCTTATACTGAATCATGTGAGACATGATTTCTGATGAGTACATTCCAGAATCAAAAATCATAGCCTCAGCGATCGACTTGCTTCTAGAAGGGGTAAGTAGTACGAAAATTAAAAAAATAGATAACTATAAAAATGTCTTTTCTGATGAGTATAACACTCAGATACTTGAAGATATTGTAGAATATGAAGAATATGCATTTTTTGATCACTTATGTACCAAACTCTGAGAAAAATATCCTGAAAAGTGAGTAGATTTTTTCTATAAGGAGATAGCTGAAAATGGATTGGAGAATTTTGAGTATACGGGTGAATAGTTATTCTCTTGCTCTTCACATGGACTCCTCTCCTGAGAATTGGGTGACAGAGATCTATTTACCAGTGAGATAGTATCTAGTTTATCATATTTAAGTTATCAGTTACTATGGAACCATTTGAATTACATACAGAACGTTGTATCCTAAGAGCTCCTACTGCATGAGATGCAAAAGAGGTTAAGAAGGCTATCGATTCAAGTTTAGATCATCTTAGAGTCCGAATGGAATGGGCTCATAATGAGCCAGAATTACTTGAAGAAAAAGAGCAAAGATTAACCAGAATGCATCAAGATTTTATTGATGATATTGGCTACGTCTTTTCTATTTTTGAAAAGGATAACATTACTGTGATCTGATGATCTGGACTTCATAAAAGATGACCAGAATGAACTTTAGAAATCTGATATCGAATTAGAGAATCTCATATATGAAAATGATTCGCTACTGAAGTTGCAGAAAAATTAACTAAAGTAGCATTTGAAAAATTCTCTGTCTCTACAGTCTACATAAAGTGTAAAAAAGCTAACATCAGATCATCGAATATTCCTCGTAAGTTGTGATATATACTAGAAAAAACTGTTGATATAGAATGAATCGAGAAAGAAATCTGGAGTATGTCATCATAATTTTATATAGCAACTCGTGGTATGTCAGAACTCTCTTTCAATGCAACTATCTATCTGCAAACTACAGACATATCCAAAAAGACATGGCATTTTCTCGATCTTCCAACTGACATATCAGCTGAAATCAAAGAACTAACGAAAGATGTCAAGAAAAAAGGACGAAAGTCTGTGAAAGTAGAAGTAAGAATCTGATTTGCCACCTGGCAGACAAGTATCTTCCCGTCTACTGAAACGAAATATATCCTTCCTGTGAAGAAGTCTGTTCGTGAGGAATTGAAGATATGAGAAGGAAGTGAGGTGTTGGTATGGATGAAGGTGCTACTTTAATGTTATATCTTGAGTAGCAAAGTTTGTAATCTTAGTCTTTAGGTCTATTATTAATTCACTAAAATTCTTTATCTCAGTTTTTTCTTCTTCTATAAGTGATGCTAAGATGTTTTTAAGATCTATCTTCTTATGATATTCTAAGTATCAAATATCATTTTTAAAATGTTCAAGTAACTCTATTTTTGAACCATTTCTTTTTTCTCGTAGGTTTATTTTACGGAGTATAGAAATACAATCATTGCACCTTGCGTTTGCCTGAGTAAGAACTTTTAAATTTGTAGTAATGTTTTTGCTTTTATAACGTTCAATTTCATCAATCATTGAGAGCTATAGTAGAAGTAAATGAAAACAATATAATAATGTTGACATATATTTAAATAGTATTGTTCGCATGCTCCCCCTACCTCAAGAAATACTTCTCATTCGAATACCACGTATTCCCTATCTTTTTTGCTATCACTTTCCCTCTTTTGACGAGTTGTCTTCCATATGATTTGTCATATCACTGCTCTTGTACTATCTTTGAGACAGGTTCTAAGTCTTTCTCTCATGTAAGAATAATACGATCTATACTCTGGAAAAGAGCTTCTTCTATCAGTGTTTTTAGTGGTTGTATATCTCATTTTTCCGTTCGATCATGTGGAGGAATCTTTTCTGGATAGTAGTCAAGCAGTCAAATTTCACATGACTCTAATCATTCAAAATATTTTTCTTTCTCACGATCTGTTCCTTTGATAATAATAGATGGATACCCATGTGAGATGAGAATGTAATTGATCAATATTCTTCATATTCTTCCATTTCCATCTTCAAATGGATGCGTCGCTTCAAAGTATGTATGCAGGAGTGCTGATGACTCACACACATGCTCTACTCCAAAGTCTAACGTATTGGAAAAAGTAATAAATGCTTCCATAGCATCAGGAATAAGTATTCAGTATGGTGGTTGTATTGAGGCGGATGTAATACGGATATCTCACTCTCTCCATTTTCCTCATATACTTGGATTGATTCATTTCATCATGAGAGAATGTATCGTCTTGATCTCAGATATTCTTAGAAG
>CALCME010000095.1 GCA_937965925.1 Candidatus Absconditabacterales bacterium
AAACAGTTCCTGGTGTGAAATGAGACAGAGCAAATGCAGGTAAAAAACCTGCAACACTTGAAAATGGGCTAGAAGTACAAGTCTCACTTCATCTAGAAAGAGGAGCAAAGGTGAGAGTAAATACGAGTACAGGTGAGACTGCATAGTTGCGTTATAATCATTGTTAGGTATTTGGTATTACTTTTAAAAAAAACATGAAAAGAAGGAAACGTAGAGGAGTAGGGAAAATCCACGAAAACTTAAAAATTAAGTCCCTATGATATGGATGAGTGGGAGTGTGTACCCTTGAAAATGGGAAGAAAGTTCTTGTGAAGGGTGCTCTTCCTGATAGTATCGTGGATGTGAAGATTGTGAAGAAGAAACGTGACTATCTTACTGCTCATATAGTAAAAGTGCATGAAGTAGATAAAAAACGACTAGATGGTGAGGTGAAATGTCCTCATTATCTTTTTTCGTATGCAAAAAAAGCCGAAGTTCCTGTTCATAAAAACTGATGTGGATGATGTAAACGACAAGCAATCTCATACGCAAAACAGTTAGAGTTGAAGCAACAGATCGTGAAAGAGTGTTTTGCTCCATTGGAAAAACAGATCGGGAAGATAGAGATTTCTGATATGTTGTGATCTCCAAAACAGTTTGGATATAGAAATAAGATAGAGTTTTCGTTTGGAAAATACTTGATGAGAGAGAGAGATGAAGAGGGAAATGCATTAGATACGTTTTCGACAGCAGAACATCGACAGGCTTGATTTCATAAGCAAGGGGAGTTTAGTAAGGTGGTTGATGTAGATCAGTGCTACTTAGTCTCTGCACCAATGCATGAAGCCTATGAGACGATCAAATCTGATCTAAAAGAATCATGACTACCAGTTCATGATGCGAAGACTCATCTGTGATTGCTTAGGCATCTTGTGATTAGAGAGTGAGTACATACAAATCACCTCCTCGTAAACCTCGTGATTGCTTCAAACTGGTTTCAAGACCATCCAAAACATCAAACAATTTGGAACTGACTTCTTAAAAAATGGAAACAAGATGAACATTTTCAATCACTCATAACGACGTTTGTTCTTACAAATAATAATGGTCTTGCTGATGTGGTGAGAGGGGTAGATATCACTACTGAGATACTTTGGTGAGAAGGGAAAATCTATGAAGAATTACATTATGTATCTGGGAATGAGCCTGATGATAGGAAAGAAACAGAAACAGTTAAAGTCCGCTTCGGAGTATCACCATTTTCTTTTTTTCAAACAAATACGCTAGGAGCTCAAGTCCTTTTCTCAACAGCAGCGAAGATGATCTGAGAGGTAAAATGAAATGTGATTGACTTATACTGTGGATGAGGATCTATCTGACAAAGTTTGCTTGTGTTATGAAAAGGAAAGAGAGTAAAGTGAATAGAAATAGTCGAAGAAGCTATCCGTGATGCTCAGTACAATGCAAAAATAAATCACATCAACGAAAGATGTGATTATTATGCTGGGAAAGCTGAGAAACTTGTGAAAGAATGAATTATCTGAAACGATTTTCTTGTCTGATGAGATGTGGTTATCGTAGATCCACCAAGAGAATGAATGCATAAGGATGTTGTACAATTTCTTATAGATCTTCGTAGATCTAGTGTCTTTAAGCTCTGTTATATCTCATGTAATCCTACAACAATGGCGAGAGATATTTGATTACTAGTAGAGTGATGATACAAAATGTGAGAAGTGCAATCAGTAGATATGTTTCCACATACACATCATATTGAAGTGATTGCTATGCTCCATTAAGGAGGAATACAAGTAAAAAGAGATTATTCTCGTTTTCTCTCGTATTGTCAATAAGAAGAGCTTGAACCTTCTGTATATATTGAATAATGTAGAGGGTATTTTAGTATACTAAAAGATACCTTATATATATGAAACAAATCTGATGTGTGTATAGCTCTGGATGAGGGAATACTCGTCTGGTTGTCGATTACATATGAGAGGTATTTGACGCGAAGTGAATTACCTTTGAGAAAACGAATGCTCTGGTAGCAGAAACTCATGATCTTACGAGATATACAACCATGATACTCGCTGCACCTACGTACGATCATGGGGTATTACATCGTCCATATGAGAATTTTTTGTATAGATGTAAAGATGTTGATCTTAGGTGATATCAGTTTGGGATTGTATGACTATGAAATGATACATATGATGCAGAGTATACGTGTGAGTCTGCATTATTGCTTCAAGAATTTGTGCTTTCTCATGGAGGAGAGCTCTGTGGAGATCTTTTAAAAATACACAAGTGTCCACTTCCTGTATTGCATTCGAACGTATGAGACTGGGTTGAGTCGTGTTGATTTTAATTTCTTCTTGATAACATATGAGTATGAACAAGCGAGGAGTACTCTTTGCTGGAGAAAGTGGTATGTGAGTTGATAGTAGTGGAGATATACTTATGAAAGCTCTCGCTCATAAATGATATCGAATTTCAGCTGATAGAGAGTATCCATCTCTCATAAAAGGATGACAAGCAACCTATAAGATTTTCTTATCTACTAGACGTATTAGATCTGCCTCATGAAGGTTTGATGTTGGTATCTGATTATGAAAAGGAGGACTTCTTTCGTGTCTTGATATACTACCAGCTGGTTCATTATGTATTCACAACTGCGAAAAACGAGCTGAATGAGATGCGGATCTCCAGGAAAGAGCAAAGAAAGCATGATGTGAACTTCTTTTGATACCAACAAGAACGTTGTTATTAGAAGCTGAGCTCCACCTCATGTTTGAAAATACACTCTTTATATGAGCTATAGCTTCTTATATATGACTTAGTTTTCAAGAAATACAAGATGCTATGTTTGAAAAATATGGGAAGAAAAAATCGTTACGAGAGAAGAACCTTTTTTGTCTGGATCTCGGGTATACAGGTATGTGAACCAAGAAACTTGATCTCCCTGACATAGGTACTCATCCAGGGAAGAGACTTTTCATTGAAGGGAATACGGCACTTGCTTTGTGAGCTTTACACGCGGGGGTAAGGACTTATTTTGCCTATCCAATGTCACCATCGACTTCGATATTGTGATATATCGCAGCTACGGCTTCACAAACGTGAATCGTGGTCAAGCAGGTGGAAGATGAGATTACTGCTGCTCAGATGAGTCTATGATCAATGTATGCATGAGCAAGATCGTTGACTGCTACATCATGATGATGATTTGATTTGATGACTGAAACGGTTTCTCTATCGTGAATGACGGAAGTCCCATGGGTGGTTATTATTGCACAAAGACCTTGACCAGCAACATGACTTCCGACATGGACTGCCCAGTGAGATTTGAACTTGGCAATCTATGGAGGACATGGAGAATTCGCACGTATTGTGGTTGCGGTTAGTGATCCTGAAAGTGGTTTCGAACTGATTCAGCAGGCATATACGTTTGCAGAACTCTATCAGGTTCCAGTTATTGTTCTCACTGAAAAAATTATTGCTGAAAATCGTCAGACAGTTCCCGTGTTTGAACAATGAACTGTTCCAATTGAAAGATGACTTGTGACTGATGAAAAAGAGCTCTGAGCTCTTCAAAGTACTGATAGATACAAGATAACTGAAAGTGGTATATCTAAAAGACGACTGCCAACCTCAAGTGAGGCTGTCTATTTTTGTAACTGAGATGAACATAAAGAAGATGGTACATTAGATGAGTCTCCTGAAACAACTCATATGATTGAAAAAAGAATAAGGAAATCGAAGACTATCTTAGATGTTTTACCTGATCCTGTTTTGTATGGATCAGACTTCCAGAACAATATCTGTTTTGTTTGATGGTGAAGTACGAAGAGTGTAATGATAGATGCTACAGCTGTTCTTAAAGAGTCATGAATCTCAATTTCTTACCTTCATTATGAACGATTGTTTCCTCTAAAAACAGAACTATTGACTGATATATATAAGACATATGAACATATCGTGGTCATAGAAAATAATGCTACTGGACAGCTGGCTGATCTGATACAGAAAGAAACAGGATTGATGAATCATGAAAGATTATTGAAACGAAATGGTAGACAGTTTGGAATTGATGAGATCATTGAGTATGTGGTGAAAAAGAGAGAAGATAAAAGA
>CALCME010000096.1 GCA_937965925.1 Candidatus Absconditabacterales bacterium
CAATAACTAGTTTAGTGCGAGGACACTGAATATCTTCGATATTTTTATTTGTTTCACTATATTCATAATAGTATGGCTCCCTTCTACGGAAATATGCTGCTTTCTTCTGATCTCTAGATAATCTTTCTAGAACAAAGTTACATACCTCATCCACTGATGAAAGTTCGCCATCATTTATATTATTTAAAAGAGTCGTTTTAAGATTAAAAATGGTTGCTGAATTCACTTCCAATTCAAATCATAAAGCTGAAGCTATTTCTTCTCAAGAATATCTACAATATTTCTTCGTAAGATCACGATATGTCATAATCTCAAGCTGTTTGGGAGTCCAATTTCGCAAATCTTCTAAATCTGATTTTTTAACCTTATTCATCGTTGAAATGCTTCAAAGAAAAAAATAATATATAAATTTAAAAGGAAATGTCAAACGATGCTTATATCCCATTATACTTTGTACAAAAATCCCTCTCTTCAGCCTTAGCTAAACCCTAAAATACTCAACTCGTAACTCAATTTCTAATATACGTAATAATCTCATCCTCAGTTACGACGCTTCATAAAAGATATCTATCAGTTATATATCTATTAACCTTCTCAAGAGCTTTCATCACATCTGTAACATCTATGTCTTCATTACACCCAAGCAGTTCACCTAGTTCTCAACTACACAGTTCAGTGTAATACTCCAAGAGAATATCTTTTCATATTCTCTTAGCCTCATTTAATAGTGGGTTTTCCAATATCATTGGATAGTATAAAATAAATTCTCCTATTTTAAATTTCAACTTTCCCTGTTTAATCTAACTAACTATTATACTGTTTCTATAATTGTCCTTTCAATTCATTAATTCTATTGGTAATATCTGATTCATCATGAACAGACTCAGGTCTTCAATAGAGAACGACTGATTCTTTATTAGGTACAACTCATCACATAGCTTTAATAATTCTATCTCTATTAGCCATAGCTCATATAGGCTGATTCCAATTAACTTCTTTTAGTCTTTTTTGTAATGGATTTTCATTAGGATCTTTGTAAAAATTTTCCATAATAATACTAATCAAAAATAATAAAAAAGTGTATTGAGTACTTTTAGATTACCTCCAACAGATAAGATCCTTATAAATAGTTAACGTAATTATTTGATATATCATCTCTCAAAATTTTTGACGTAAAAAAATCCCCGTTCATCTAAGTGAAAGGGGAGTTGGTGATTGTGTTTCTTGATATGTAGCTACCTAGAAAAATTCCACTCCCATGGAGCGACAACAACAAACTGAACTATGAAATATATGTACGTGCTTCATATCAATATCTGATTTCTAAACATCTATAATATAATGAGAAATAAAAAAAAAGCAAATCTTATTTCGAATAGAATTCAAACACATTTTTTGTATACTTGGAAGCAATAAAAAGAAATACATACAGGAGTAATTCTTATGGGAACCCATGAGAAATTTTTTTTAGTTTATAGATGAGACATTTAGAAATGAACCTACAAGAAAAATCACCAAAGAAACTGTTAAGTTCAATGCTTATATCAGTATATATGCTACCATTACTTCTCTTTTGACCATTGATGCTTTTTGGTTGAAGCACATCAGGTCATGAAGAAGTGTTCAATGATTCAATTGAAGAAATAACGCCAGGGGAAGGTCTTTTGAAAATCAATGAAGTACAACTCACGAAACTCACTACTGATATCTATACTGATACTACGTTTCTCACCGTGAATCTTGAACTTCTCGAAGGAGAACTCCATAGAGATCATTCAATACTGCAAACACCATTTGGATATATTCCTTTTGATGAAATGAGATCTATGTGAGCTACAAGTCAGAGTAAAGAGCGTCTTCAAGTTTGAGACACATGACAAATATATATAGATGCTTGATATTTTCCTCTTCTCCAGAAAGCAAATCTCACGTTGCCTGGTGCCAAAATAAGAAGTAAAAACAAAGACGAACTGTGAATGTAAGTATCAGATAGCCTTACGTACCCCTTAACCTTATTAAGGGTAAGAATTTCTCTCCTTATCCGTGCTAAAAACAAGCATATATATATACGATCTTTCATTCAATCTATTCTACTTGTGTATCATGTTCAAAGATATCAAAACTAATCTCCTTTCATGAATTAATGTTGCACTTATTAGTGTTCCTATTGCTATCTCACTAGCTATTGTATGAGGTGCTACACCTATGATGTGACTTTTGTCATGAGCATGGTCGTGAGTACTTGCTGCAATTTTTTGTAGTAGTAAGCATAACGCATATGGTCCAGCGTGATCATTGGCATGAATCTTACTCCCGATTACGATCTCGTACGGAGTACAATATCTTCCATTACTCGCCATCATTTCTGGACTATTTATCATGATCTTTGGAGCACTTCGTCTTACGAAATATCTCACATTGATTCCATGATCAGCTCTCCAATGATTTCTCCTAGGAATCTGACTCATCATATGAATACAACAAGTTCCGGCTATGTTTGGTCTGGATCTTGGATATGGAGCACTCGAAGCACTCTGACACCTCAATGAGATCAACATCCTCGCATTCATTATTTTTGTGCTGACGTTGGTGATTATGAGAGTTGGGAGGAAGTTCTTTCCTAAGATCCCAGGAGCTATAGTGGTTACGCTACTGTGAGTGTTTGTTGGTCGATATACATCAGGTGCATGAATCGATCTGGACCTCCTTATGCATGAATACAAAGATGTGGTCTTTTCACTATTTGCATGAGTTCCTCGACAAGACTACCTGCAGATCTTCTCAGACATAGAAATAGCAAAAACAATGATCATCGCTTGAGTATGAGTATGAGTGATAGCTTTGCTCGAAACATTAATCTCAGCAAAAATCGCCATGAAAGAAACGCGTGTTGCTTATGATCCTCAGCGTGAAGTATATGGACTCGGTCTGACAAATATGATAACATGAGTGGTTTGATGAATTCCAGTAAGTGCATTGGTTCCAAGAACAACCGTAAATATTGCTTCATGAGCAACAACAAAACTGTCATGACTGTTAGTGTGATTGTTTACTGGAATTTTCTCTGCATTTTTCTTTACAAGTTCATTACAATATCTACCGTTTGCGGTTGTAGCAGGGATACTAGTAGATATTGCTCTTGGTATGATCAATCTGTCATTATATCATAAGATGCGAAAATTAGAGAAACTCTCGATTATGATTATTCTTCTTGTATGAATTATTTCATATATTTGGGATCCAATGCTGGGGATACTACTAGGTACCGTGATAGCACTGCTTACCGTCGTAAAAAGATCTATGGATGCTGACTTGATGGCGAATGTCTTTCGTGATGGACATCATATCGTAAAACTCCCGGTCTCATGATACGAAGAAATACAACAACCATGAGATCTCATTGTGATCAAGCTTGAATGAGAGCTCAACTATCTGAGTATAGAATCACATATCACTGCCATGAAAACAATCACTGATGCCACGACTATTGTACTATGATTTGGTCATACTGCAGTGATTGATAGTGATGCACTCGATGAGTTTGATCTACTGGTGGAGGGACGATTGAGTACATGAAAAGAGGTCTACATGACGGGACTGCGTGATCAGAATCTTCATATGATGGAACATAGTACTATCTATCATACATTAGTAAAAAGTGGTCATATAGTAGAAAGTAAGAGTGAGTTATTGGAGAAGTTGCTGGGGTAATCATCTATTTATACATAAAAAGAATTTATGAGTGATTATATCTTTAGTAAAAGGATTGAACATGATGCAGAAACTAAAAAAGTATCCTTAACTTCTTATTATAAAATTTTCCTTAAAAAAAACATATGTGAAATCATTAGAATATTCACTTCAGATAGCGATAAAAACAAATTTATTAGAAAAAAATTAAGATACTACGATGAGAATAGACCACGAGGAAGAGTATGTAAAGAATCAGAATTTGAAGACGCTCGTGAAAAATTAGGAGAACATCATTCTGATGAGTAAAGTATGAATAAGTGTCTCAAATCAATTTATCTACTAATCATTAGTAATGTGGACGTAAATGTAATTTACAAAAAAGAAACTTCTGTTAACGAGAAAACAGGTGAAAAGTCAATAATTTATGTTAAATTTAATAAACGCTTACAGAAATGAGAGATTATAACTGTATTTGAAAAATCTGGATTAGCTGTTCATCATGATATAAAGACAGAAGAATATACTAACTTACAAGCAATTACTGGAGAAGAATCGAATGAAGACGAATTTGATGATGCACGTGAAAAAACTGGAGAACATCATTCTGATTCAATTATAACGAGCTAAACATAAAACCTAACAAAGCTAGATACTCTCAAAC
>CALCME010000097.1 GCA_937965925.1 Candidatus Absconditabacterales bacterium
TCCTGCTTCCGTCAGCACTGCATCGATATTTTTTGTGATCTGGAGAAACTGTTCTTCAATATTCTTTCAGATTTCTCCTGTAGCAGGATCTATTCAGATCTGTCCAGAACAATACAACATATTTCATACCTGTATCGCTTGTGAGTAAGGTCATACTGGTTCTGGGGCGTTTGAGGTGTAGATGATGTTCATATATATAAATGAGTATCTAAAATAACTTATATAGATAGTTGTTGTATATGTTTTGTAAAGTCATATTTTGCTTCTTCTATTACAGGAGATGTTTTCCAGGCAATGTACTCTTTTACAAAAGGTATTTTCATGCACCGCCTTCATAATTTCATATACAGTTGTATTTTTTTGTTTCAGCTAAGTTTTGGATTTTTTCCCACAACCTTTACTCATTCATCAAAGGTCATAGTATCAAAGACACGTTGAATACTTGAACTATACTCGTAAAAATCTTTTTCAATAACTCATACAGATATGAGTTTTTTACTATATGATTGAGAAATTTTCAAAGTATCTTGCTCTTTAATTTTCTGGAAGAAATATACTTCAAAGAATATATTTAGGAGTTGTCATGAAAGTTTTTTCTGAATCCATCTTGGAAATAACGCTCTCGTTTTCTCATATATTCAATATGGTCCCGCCCAAATATCTAACAACAAATGAGTCTTATATCATAAAAGAAAAGAAGGTGATAATGTATCTAGTAGATCATTTACCTTTTCTGGATCTATATGAGTCAAAGATCTCTCAGATCAGTTCATATATCTGATATCGGGAAGTATTGATCAAAGATAATAGTCTTCATAGGATTCTATTCATAAGCTTTCTTCAATAGCTTGTGAAAATCAGATATGGGAGAAAATAAGCATGCCAGAATATAAATAAAATTCTACCTATAAATTACTCCAAATGCGAAGTCTCATTATACGAAATAATCTTTCATGGAAGTCACTCAGAAAGATCAATTTTTGTGATACTACAGTTTGTTGGATATTCGGTTATCAGGTCCTTCCCTACGATTTTCTGTAGAAAAGCATACGTAAATGATTTGTGATTTACCATAAGTACAGATGTTCACATATATGTTTCTAGTAGATAAGAAATAAACTGATCAACACGTCACTGGTAGTGTTCATCAGACTCCACTAGTCATGTAGCAACTAATGACTCATACATATTTTCTCATGTACATCATAGTTCTTCACATATATCAGCCACATGTCTCTTTGCAAATGTTTTGTAGTCTCTATCTGTTATCAGATTTAGATGCTCAGTTAGAACTCCTTCATGTGATGCTAAGATCAATTCCATCGTCTTACTCGCACGTTGAAGATCACTAGAAATTCACACATCAAAAGACGCATGTGCAAGTGCACGACCAACCAGCTGAGCTTGAGATATTCATTTCTCTGTTAGCTGAGTATCAAAACATCATGCAAGCTTTCTTTCTACATTTGTTTGGCTCTGTCCGTGTCTCACTATGGTTAAGATCATGAAATTGAAGAACTATCTAATAAAAACATCAAATCACATTAATATAGTATTTACACCAACAAATCAAAATAGACCTCCTTCTCAGTAATATCTTCAAACGATATTCAACGCTCTTGCATACGAGCAATCAATCAATCAAAATTATCTTTACTAGTCGACTGGAGTCAGACTAACGCTGGACCTCACTCTTTTGTCGTCTTTTTCATATACTCAAAACGCACAATATCATCATCAGGTCATAATACCTCAAGAAATTCTCTAAGTGCTCACGGTCTTTGGGGAAAGGTAACAATAAAATATCTCTTGAGACCAAGATATCTAAGACTCTTCTCTTCCACAGCTTGGAGCCTAGAGAAATCAAAATTCCCTCCACAGGTAATACACACGACGTTTTTTCAGATGATCTTCTCTTTGATCTGTTCAAGTGCTGCGACACTCAGTGCTCATGCTGGCTCAGTAATGATTCACTGATCATCTAACAGTCTCAGCATAGCCGTCGCTGTCCATCCATCATCTACCACAATCATCTCATCGACGATCTCTTTCGCTATACCAAACGTGATCTCTCCAGGCTGTTTCACCGCCACTCCATCAGCAAACGTATCTACGCTTCATAGTTCAACTTCCTCTCCTTGCTGCAAAGAAGCACTCATGGAGGCAGATCATGCTGACTCTACTCAGATTATTTCACATCAAGGTGAGAGCTCTTTCATGATTGATCCTACTCATGCGAGCAGTCATCATCACCCTACTGCTATCAAGATCATATCTATCTTCTTCTCTCACATCTGATCAATAATTTCTCGTCAAAGAGTTCCTTGACCAGCAATTACTTTTTCATCATTAAATGGATGAACAAAAACAGCTCCCCTCTCGTCACACCATGCTTTCGCAGCATCGTATGCATCGTTGAACGTATCTCACTCGAGTTTCACTTGTATCGATCAGTTTCAGAATTTTTTGGTTTTTCTGACCTTCTGTGCTGGGGTTGTCATTGGCATGAAAATCGTTCAAGTAATTCCTAGTTTTGAACAACTAAGCGCTACTCACTGAGCGTGATTTCATGCACTTGCAGCTACGATTCACTTTTTTTTCTCATCATCAGACAACGACATCATCTTTGCATACGCTCATCTGATTTTGAACGACCTCACGAGTTGGAGATCTTCTCTTTTTAGATAGATGTTTGCATTATATTGCTCGGAAAGAGACTCATTACGTTCTAACGAACTTTTTCTCACTATCTTTCTATCAAACTGCTGGAGTATACGTTTGGACTCTAATGGATCGATCTTCATAGAGAATGTGTTTATCTATAAATACACAGAAGTATATGAAATATATGAAGATTCTCAAAAGAAAAACGTCATCTAAAGCAGTATCAATCAATTACTTTTCAATCACTTTCGTGAAAAAGTGAAAGAGATCAGCAAGTTCGACAAGGTCCCGCTTTAATCATACAGGTATTTCTTTGAATACAGCAAAGTACGTATGTGTTCAAATCACAATCACATACAAACTCGACTGTCATGCAGGAAGAGATGCAAGTTCTTTATAATCAGTAAAACGCATCAGCTGTTCTGGTATCATCACTCAAGTACCAACCGTAGACTCGATAGTGATATCATGCGTATCACAATACGTAAATAATGGTCATGCATAGTCAGATAACGTAAGCGAGGTAGTAACTGAATTCTCTAGAGTACTCAGTGCAATGATTTTAATTACTTGTAGGTCACTTCATTGGAGCTGACCAATCGCTTCATGAAACATCTGCTCCATCCCATCATGTCCTTCCCATATACGATACAATGGTGTATGCCCATCTGTACGCGTGCTTAATTCTGCAAGTTCTTCATATGCCTTTGGTATCTTTGCTTTTTCTAGATCTATACGAGACTGTTGCATAGCAAAATACTGATCCAGAACAGTATCACTTGGTATTGAAAAACTAGTTGCTCATCTGAGTTTTGACTTGGCAACGATTCATCGTCAGACCATCTGATCGAGCATCTTATAGACATGTGTACGCTCCACTCCTACAAGTTTTGCAAGCGTTCATGCAGATTTTGATCAATACTTCCACAGAGCTTCAAAAATACTCACCTGAACGTCAGTACATCATATAGTCTGTAAGAGCGAAGCATATGTTTTCATGTATTTAGATGTAATGAGAAAAAAATGAATAAGACACAAGTGAAACTATTTTTTTGTGAAAAAAATCATCACACTTTTTATACACATTATGTTGAAATAATCAAATCTGTCTATATATATGAGAGTAACTACTCGCAAGGGTATGAAATTTGTATAAGAAAATCGAAACAACCAATATGTTGCATTCCGTCTAATCCTCTATTCTGAGAAAACGGAGTCGTCGGAGGAATCGTGCGAAGCTTCCGGAGACTAGAGTTTTTTGCTTCGTTTTTGGGGCGATGCTAAAAATGAAGAAAGAAGCATAAGCAATCAATTTAGACAATATCTCTTATCGAAACTATACTGACTTGTGAGCAATTACATAAAGCATATATAATTTTCAATTTACCTGTTTCTTCACTCTCATATGTATACCTCAAGAAACGTCTATGAACATATAGCACAAAAAACTAACGATCCTATCGTTGAACGAAAAACATGTCGTGTCTCGTGAACACCCTTCCCTATATATCAATCTGATGTAGCTTTTTACACAAAACTCTCTACCTCACTCCCGTGATATAGCTCCCTTGATACAGAGAGTATTTCTCTTCCAACTCCAACACTCTGTCCAGAAGAACGTCAGCGTCGTAGACTTTCATTTCGTAATGAAAGAAAACTGTATCGTAGAAGATGTGATGCTACCTGAGAGTGGATGATTAGTATGTACAGTCCAGATAAGCCATACAACATATATAATCAGAAATACCGATGGTCTGATCAATGGAATCCAACTGATTACGGAAGAAAACGAGATATGACGACAACCTTTACGACACAATTTAAGCAGCTTTGGCATGATATACCTCAGTTTTGTATCTACCATCCCACTCAAAATAGCTACAATTGTGACTATTCAAACTATACGCTTGATTCGAAGAACTGTTACTTATGAGTGTCACTAGGGTTCTGTGAAGACTGCTTCTATTGCAATAGTGGAAATGGATCTGATTCATGTATAGATTGTATCAACTTCAAAAACTCCACCAACTGTTATCAGTGTATAGATATCAGCTGATGCTCACACCTTTCTCGATCCATAAACTGCTCAGAGTGCAGTAATAGTAGTTCATTGACGGACTGTATACATTGTGAATTTTGCATATGATGTACCAATCTACAAAATAAAAAATATCATGTAAACAACCTACCAGTCACAAAAGAACAGTTTGAAAAAGAACATGGTCACCAGTTCATACCACATCAGATTCAACCCAATCAATTCTCCATTTGATCTAGCTGATGTTATGGAAATAATAGTATATATTCTCACGATTCATTATTCGTTTTTGATGTGCAAGAGATCGAAAAGTCTAGATATACATGTAGATCATTTACGTGTTCATATGCATATGATGGGTATGGGGTAGCATGATGAGCATATACATATGAAATGGTTTCAGGAAGATGAAATAATTCGCTTTTTGCGATGTACTCGTATGATACTCATCATTCTTACTATACGTTTAGTTGTTTCAATTCTTCGCATCTTTTCTGATGTATATGACTACGCAATGCTTCCTACTGCATTTTCAACAAACAATACTCTAAGCACGAATATGAAACACTCGTTCCAAAAATAATAGCCCAGATGCAAGAGGCAGGTGAACGAGGTGAATTCTTCGATCCGTCACTCAGTCCTTTCTGATACAACGAAACCGTCGCACAAGAATATTTCCCAGAAACACAAGCCTCTCTACAAGA
>CALCME010000098.1 GCA_937965925.1 Candidatus Absconditabacterales bacterium
AAAAGAGAATGTTTTGATATTCTTTTCTTCATCATCAATAGTACGAGAAGTAAAAGTCTTTTCAAGAAGAGAGCTACGTTGTGTATCTAGATCTAATCCCTTGGTTTCATAAAATCTCTCACTCATCATCATACTCATAAAAGTATAAGGAAGAGTCCAAGTCACATAAGGAAATGTGGTGTTCCCCATCTATTTTCAGATGCTGACACAGCATGTTCTTTCTGTTCTTTTTCTGTTGTATTATCAGCTTCTTGTTTACTTAGTGGAGTCGCTGAACATAAAAATCTCATATCAAGTATTCATTCTCATATATTCTTATCGTTCACCTTCACCAAATGTTCTTTTAGATCTTCTCGATCAAATCATAATGAAATCGCCATAGCCAATGCTCATGCCACAAGTGGAGAGGCTTCAGATGTCCCATCAAATGTATCATAATTATCACCTAAATCTGTCGTGAGAATGTCAACTCAAGGAGCAGCGATATCTACCCGAGATCAATAATTTGAGAACTTTGCTTTCTTTCCTTGTTGGTCAACAGCTGCAACACCAATTACCCACTCGTATGCTGCAGGATAAAACCTATCTTTCTTCTTATAGTTTCATGCTGCAGCAACTATTTTCACTCATTTTTTAGATACCTTCTTTGTTACTCTTTCGAGCATTGGTACATTACCAAACCCTCATCGAGAAAGATTGATTACTTCTGCTCACATCTCATACGCTTTTGCAATTGCTTCGATTCAGTTCGTAATTTCCTTACCTGAAGCCGTATCTTTGGTTGCCTTTATTAAAATCAGTTCGCTGTTTGGAAAGATTCACATCACATCAGCAAACTCTCCCTCGTTTCACTCTTCTGCTCAGATAAGTCCAGCTTCTTTCGTTCCATGATTTCGTTCTTTCTTATAGTTTGGGACTTGGATATCTTCATCATTGTCAGCCGCGTCGTATCATGCAACAATCTTATCATCAAGATCTTCATGAACAGTATCAAATCAGTTATCTACAATTGCAATTTTGACTGGGCGTCATTCACTCGCACACTCTTTTACTTCATCAAACCCAAGATACGAAAGATGTCGTTGTCCCTGCTCTTCATCATATGACTGTGTAGAGAATCCCCCCTCAGTTCATCATCAGAACAATCATCAAAAAAATCACGAAATCGAATCGAATCACTCCCTTAGTCATTGTGTTGTAAACGATCATTTTTCATCTCACTCTCGATAGTCATCAGGATAGTCGTCATCTTGATCAGGATATTCTGCTTCTACTGAGAACGTAATTCAAGGATGAAGTTCTAATACTGTATTTGTGAGTGTGTTCGTATCATAAGAAATATATTCTTGCTGTGTATTTAGATACGCTACGATTTCTTGATAACGAAGCGCGTCTACATTATATTCTACAATCACATCAGGAATTAAATTCGTTTCAGGAAAGAGTGGGCGTATATCTACGATAGCGTCTGGAAATTTCTTTTTCAGATCTTTTTTCACTTCATCTATTTTTTCTTCATCATCAGATCTTAGATAGACGGTTCCTTCTAAAAGCCTAGAATCCTCAACTTGTTCATCATATTCGACGAGGACACTTGGATTTTCAATAACTTTCTCAGGAAGATCATCGAACAGTCATCACTCATCACTTTGATACGTAAAGAGTTGATCACTCTTAGAAATACTATCTGAAACAGCATTTTCTAGATCCTGATCTTCTTCTTCGAGAAAATTAGATAACTGTTCTTCCAGTTCCATCTCATCAGCAAGTGAGAGTGTCTCATCGCTCACCTCTCTTACCTCTCTTTCTTCATTTGCTACTAGACCTTCCTCTTCACCTAGGAGCTCATGTAGTCTTTGTTCAAGATAGTCATCTCACAATGGTCACTCATTCTCATCTAGGTTCTCCTGAGCTTTCAATTTTTGTAAAACATCTTTTCCTTCCACTCATGTTTTTTCACCATTGTTATTTTGAATACTACGTTCTGAAGAAGGAAGCGGTTCGACCGAAGTTTCTTTTTTTGTTGGTTCTTTACGAATCACCGCAACAGCATCATCTGATTGAGTGATAGACTTTGGTGGGACGACTTCTGGAATAACTTGAGCAGGAGGTGATTCACACACATCCGGAGAACATTGACTACAAGATCACTGACGACAACTATTTGCACAACTCTTATTTCCTCCATATGCACACGTTCTTGTAGTCCTAGGGCAGACTACTCATTCACAGGGGTCACTTGGTGGAGGGGGTGGTGGAGCATCACAGATACTTGGTGAACAATCGCTACATACTCATTGATTACACGTATTCGTACAGCTCTTGTTTAATCCATATGCACACGTTCTTGTCTTTCTTTGACACACAATTCATTCACATGAATCTGCTACAATTGGAGGTTCAGGTGTTGGTGGCTCAACTACTACTGGCTCAGGTTCACCTATCGGATCAACTGGGAAAAGATTATTTTCTTCAGGCTCTGGTGTCTCATCTAAAAGATCATTCGCTGTTTCTATCAGTCACTGGTACACATTGGTAGGAATATTGACACACTCCCCTGGAGCAAACCCTAACACACACTGATATGTCTTTGCTCATACTCTTAGTTCTTCCACAACAAGAGTAAAAAGATCACACGTTGGATTGAGATAACTCATAATAGACTCATCTTGAGCAATATTTTTCATCACATCTTCAAAAAGATCACACTCCCTGTCTTCTCCGTCGACATCTATGATGATTGCAAAAAGTGGAGATATACTCAAAGAGAATATCAAACATATTGAAATACATAATGTTATTATTCTATTCATATCAATTCACAAAGAGTAAACAAAATAATTATATGGATGGACCAGTAAAAGTGCAAATTTTAGGTTATAGAAAAAAAAAACACAAC
>CALCME010000099.1 GCA_937965925.1 Candidatus Absconditabacterales bacterium
TATGCATGAGGAAAGGCGATCATTTCTTTTGCACGATCCCTGAGTTCTTGTTCTGAGTAGACGTAGAGGGGAGTCTGGTGCGATTCTAGAATCTGATTTGTTTGCGATGAGGTGAGGAAACGAGTCATGAATGTTTGAAAAGAATATAAATGTTGATTAATTGTGACTGTATGTTGTTTTCATGATATTATTTTCTGCTATATATTCTTGAACTATATCATATTCATCTTGTTCAAGTCGATTTCAACTTTCTGACAATATTGTGTTTAATTCAAGTTTATTTGTTGCTGAAATAGTTTTTAGTTTATTCTTTATTTCTCTTTCTACATTTATTGATGAATTGATATTAAGTGCTTTTGCCAAAAAATATCTAGCAACATCATGTTCTGTTTGAAGGTTATTCGCATTTCTAAACTCAATACTTCTTGTAGGGAGTCTCAATTTATTACACATTTGTAAGTTTTATATAACTAAAAACAAATCAAAGAAAAAACCACCCAGGCGGGTGGTTTTTATACATATGTTATAAATATGAAAAAACTCCCTACCGATATGGTGGTTTCATCGTTTTCGTTTTTTTACATATACATATGTGTGTTTGCATGCTTCTTGTATAAAGATGAAGCATCTAGATGTCAAGTGCATTTTTAGGTGCATGTTTTTTTACAAACAGTAATCGACTTGTTCTCTAAACATTCCTTTTGGGTGCTATTTCTTCTCTACTTCTCTCTTCAGAATTTTGTCTACATTCATAAATGTAGCACACAATCATGTTTCGTGCTATTGTTTTTCTGCCGATTTTTTGTATACTTTTGCTATTTATTATCTATGTTTATGACTATGCCAACATCATCTAAAAATTCTAAGAAAACAGATCCGGTACAAGATATAATTGATCCAATAGTAGATCCAGTAATTGATGAAGATATGATGCAGGAACTGATTGAAGAATGAGCTGCTCAGTTTGGTGATCTTGAACAAGAGATTCAAATTCTTACAAAAAAGCTGACTGATCAAGAAGAGATCACGAAGAAAGCTCAGTCTGATTATGTTCGTCAGAAATTAGAGTTTGATGAATATATGACAAGATCAGAAACACAAAAAGCATCGAGCAAAGTCGATAGCCTTATTTCTACGGTATGAAAAATACTTCCTGTGATCAATCAACTAAAGCAAATGAACGAGACTGTTCCCGAAGATCTCACTTGAAATAGTTGGGTGGAGTGAGTACAATTACTCTACAAGAAATCTCTTGCGGATATCGAATCATTGTGAATAAAGGCAGTAGAGACTAACGTTTGAGACGATGTTGATTACATGATGCATATCCCAATTGGTATGGAAGAAGTTGAAGATGATTCATTGAAAAACAAGATTGTCAAAGTGATTGAGCCTGGGTATATATATGAAAAATGATCTGAAAAGAAAATCGTTAGTCCTGCAAAAGTAATGGTTTGATCATAAGTTATTCAAATCCCTTGTGTAACTTAATACTGAGTTCACTCTATGATTATCCATTTTATGATTACCTATTTATTACCTTATTTACCACGAATGTCATTAAAACAACAACTTCTTTGAACAAATAGAATTGATGCTTTGAGTATGTCTGAGACGCAACTTGAATCGAGAATAGAAACAACTATAGCAAATACATTTATGCGAATGTGAGTCGTGATGCTTATTTCTTTTGGTGTTGCGTATGCAATGTCATTATGAATGATACCCATATGATTTAGTTCAACAGGATATCGAGTATCATGGATAGCTTGAATGGGAATTATCTTCTGGATGAACTCTCAACGACAAACACTGAGTTATACGGCATTAGCATGATTGTTGATGTTGTTCTGAGTTTTAGAATGATATTGACTAACATGAGTCTTTTTGGGATATAGTATTAACAGTATCTATCAGGTATTTCTCAGTAGTTCAGTTCTGTTTTTTGTCTTAGCGTTTGCTTGATATCATACAAAAATAGATGTTGCTCGTGTGTGACCAGTTCTTTTTTGGTCGATGATTGCTTTGATAATCTCTATGCTTTTGAATGCCTTCTTGTTCCAAAGCTGACAGTTTGATATCTTGTTAAGTGTTGTATGAATTGTTATTTTTTCTTGATTTATAATCTATGATATGAATGTTCTGAAAGAACAAGCATTAGTTGATAATAGAAAAATTGAGCTACTGATGGCATTGTGATTGTTTATTAATTTTATTAATATATTTCTTTTTATGATGAGACTTTTTGGTAATCAAGACTAATTGACATCGTTGTATAGTTTCATATAGTTGTATAGTTAGTTGCATAGTTTACTCCATTCGAAAAATATCACCTCATGGCGTTTCGTCAAAAAATAGTTTGAAAAAAGAAAGAATATACCAAATGAGAATGACTAATAGATCGATCTCAAGTACGAAAGCTCGTCCTTGGAGCGGTCGTGATTTTTTGATGAATGTTTGTTTTTTGACAAGTGTGGAATAGTTGAAAATGAGTTATTGCATCAATTTCAAAAGAGACGGTAAAAGCGGTTGCTAAGCAAGCATGAGAATCAATGACACAAGATACGACGTGAAATATAAACGTGTTGGTTGTGTGATATGCTGGTGAGTGAGAGCGTTGAGGATATTTGACTGATACGGTTATGGTTGCATCATTCAATCCTGAACTCTGAACAGTGACCTTTCTTTCTATACCAAGAGACTTGTATGTAACCTATCATAAGGGATGAAGATGAAGAATGAACGGAGTCTATCGAGCAAAATATATTGATTCGTGAGACAGTCATGAAGAGTGAGCAAAATATCTTATGAAAAAGGTATGACAAATTACTTGAATTGATTTAGAGTATTATGCATTTGTTTCATTTGACTGATTTACAGATTTCATAGACTCTCTTTGATGAGTAACTATTGATGTGCCAGAAGATCTTATTGATCCATACTATCCAACAAATGATAATGGATTTCAGACCTTAACTATAAAACAAGGAACTCAGACACTTGACGGGGATCTCGCCTTGAAATATGCTAGATCGAGAAAGACAACTTCTGATTTCTCTCGTACAATCAGGCAGCAACAGATCATAAAATGAGTGGTAAATCAAGTGATATGATCTATGTGATTGAGTAATATTTCTAAAGCTAAAAAACTTTATGATGACGCTCTGAAAGTAATCAATACCAATATATCATCAAAAGAAATTTTGTGAATGGTGAAGCATCTGGAGTCGAATAAGCGTTTCTTCTCGTTTGTCTATACAGCTGACTGTGACAAGAGATATTTTGAAATATCATATCCGTGATGTTTGCTGGTCAATGGGAATAGAGAAGAATATGGTGGGCAATCTGTTATTCTTCCTATCTGAGCAACACCTTGAAATATTAACTACTATAAACACACAAAAGACTTTGCTTTTCGGGTGATACATAATCAAGAGTTTCTTCTCGAAAATGCTCCAATACGTGTATTTAATTGAATAGATAAAAAACGAGCAAGAAGAAATGGGTATCCTATAGAATGAATTGCTACAAAGCTTGCAATTGATTTGAAAACTCAAGCATTTAATGTGCTAGATATTGCAAATTCAGATGAACTCGTAGAAAAATCAGTCGTCTATGTTCCAGATCTTGCATCGTATTCATCTACGATCGACTTATTGAGGATTTTTGTTGATATAGATGAGGTCAAGTTGTATGAACCAGGGAAAGAGTATGAGTGAATAACGATAATTATGTGAAATGATTATATGTTTGACAGGTAAGTGTGTGAGTTGTTTCTTTTACTTTTTTTTGTTCACGTATGTTGAGTATCGGTAGTATTATTTCAGTACTTGCACTTATTTTTTGAGTGGTGTTTATTGTTTCCTCATTGGTGAAAGTGTCTCCTCATGAGAAGGCTGTGAAAGAAAGACTTTCTAGGTATCAACAGACGTTATGACCAGGTCGGCACTTTATTATACCATTGATAGATAGTGCTCAAAAAGTAGATATGAGGGAAAGAGTGATAAATACTCCTCCTCAAGAAATGATTACAAAAGACAATGCAGTCGTAACTGTAGATGCTGTGATCTTTACACAAGTTTATGATCCAGTAAAAGCAGTGTATGAGATCCAGGATGCTTTCTTTGCTATCTCAAATCTTTCTATTACGACCCTTAGAGCAATCATTGGTACAATGACGCTTGATCAAGTATTATGAGAAAGGCAAGAGATCAATATTAAAGTACAAACAGAATTAAGTGAAGAGACAGCAAAGCGAGGACTCTCAATTAATAAAATTGAGATTCAGAGAATTGATCCACCTAGAGAACTTATGGATGCGATGAATCAGCAAAAAATTGCACAACAAGAAAAAAGGGCAGCAATCCTTAAAGCTGAATGAGAGAAAGAGGCTGCAATTAGAGCAGCAGAATGAGCAAAAGAAGCTGCTATTAGAGATGCAGAGTGATATAAAGAGAAGCAAGTACTAGAAGCGACAGGTAAAGCAGAAGCGATAGAAAGAATTGCTGTGGCTAATGCAAAAGCAACTGAAATTGAATCAAAGGCTGCAGTAGATTATTTCACCTGAAGTGCTATTACTCAAGAACAGCTTCGTGTTATAGAAGAATCAATGAAAAATAATACAAAGTATGTGATGTGAAGCGAGATATTTGATATGATCAAGCATTTGAAAATTTGAGGGTAGGAGTAGTGGATTCGTTACGAATACTATACTACAGATATGATAGATGAAATGTGAAGTGATTTATAGTAAGTATACATAGCTTCTTTGACTTTTTGTGTCCCGATAGATAGACTGTACCTAATAAGGTGCAGTCTTTTTTTACCTAAACGAGGATACTATGAGTGATGATACAAAGAGTGATGTAAAAACGATTCTTTCTCTTGAAGATATTCAGAAAATGACACCAGATCTGGTAATGGTCTGATGGATTTCTCGTGAAGATGCTCAGATTGCTGAAACATGTTTTTTTTCACGTAATGAGAATGTCCTACATCTTGTAACAACAAATGATTTTCCAGAGAAGTATCGTACTATAAAAAGCTATTATGAAGATGATGGATATGAGATTCATGACCATTATACTGATCATGAAGCATTTACTGAAGTACTTACCTGGTACGATCAAAGGGATGTTATGGTTGCTAACCAAAAACGTGAAAAGCAAGATAGGCTTCATGCGATATGAACTGATGCATTAGATCTTATTAGATATACGTATGAACATCATGGAACATTTACTGAAGAGAAATTTATTTTTGAACTTTTGAGATTGTCGTATCAAGCATGAGCGTCTGATGTACATTTTCAATCAGAAGAAGCAGGAATTATCATGCGTCTGAGGGTGGATGGAATTTTAGAAACAGTTGTTACCTTTTCTCATGTTGAACGAAAGAAGTACCTGATGAAAATAAAATTCATCTCTGGTGCTAAGATGAACCTTGATAGAGTTGCTCAAGATGGGAGATTTGATTTTGATCTTGAAGGAACGGAAGAGAAGCTTGATGTGAGAGTCAGTATTCTTCCATGACTTAGAGGGGAGAGTGTGGTTCTTAGATTTTTGGATTCTTCCAAATGATTGATGAATTTCGAGAAAGTTGGGTTTGGGAAATATCATATGGATATGTTATTGGATCAGCTCGGGAAAAACTATGGGATGATTCTGGTAACTGGACCTACATGATCGTGAAAGACGACGACGGTCTATTCTATGATTAACTATCTCAATACATCTGATAGGAAGATAATTACACTTGAAGATCCTGTGGAGTATGAACTTCCAGGAATAGAGCAATCTCAGATAAATGAAGATAAATGATATACATTTGAATGATGATTGAAATGAGTACTTAGACATGATCCAGATGTAATCGTAGTCTGAGAAATTAGAACATTAGAGACTGCTGAGATGGCTATTAACGCAGCACTAACAGGACATCTTGTAATATCAACCTTACATACCAATTCAGCAATCGAATCGTTGGCGAGATTAGTAAATATGTGAGTAAAACCATACATGTTAGCTAGTGCTCTCAATGCCGTGATCTGACAGAGATTGGTAAGAAGGTTAGCTACCACTGAGACGTATCCTTTGAAATCATGAGATGATGTCTATATGAAGAAAATGATTTCAGAAATACATAAGCATCACAAAAAATTTAACCTCTTATATGATGGTACACTTCAGCGTCCTATTTGATGAGAACGTGCAAAATCTACATGATATAAGTGAAGAGTAGCAGTAGTAGAAATGTTGGAAGTAAATGAAGTGGTGACTCAAGCAATTATGAATGGAAAGAACTCATATGAAATCTATGAAATCGCTTTTGATCAAGGATTCCTTACGTTAGAACATAATGCATTAATGAAAGTTCTTGAATGAATGACTAGCCTAGCAGAAGTAAGAAGAAGAATTTGAAAGTAGTATATTACAAGTAGTAGAGCAATAATTTTTCTGATTTTATCTCTCCATTCGTTTTCTACAACTATTGACAAAAGACTAATAATCAATAAAAATAATTGTTATAGGTTATTTTACCTTCATCAATTATTTGTATGAAAAAATATCTTTTGATTGCGATATCTTGTTGATTATTGTTTTCTGCATGATATAAATTTTTGTTTCTTCCTCAGTATAGTACATTTAATGATACGTTAATTTCTGATTTACATGTTGTAAAAGCTTCATGATGTGAATGAAGAGGAGGAGATAGTGATGGAGATGGAGTGTGTGATATAGATGATAATTGTGAATGAACATCAAATCCAAGTCAAACTGATAGTGATGGAGATAGAATATGAGATGCATGTGACTCTTGATGAGTAGTATCTAATCCTCCTTCTACACCAAGGAATCCATGTGATTGATTCTCATGTGGATCATGAAAAATTTGTAAATCTCCATCAGATGTTCCTTGATGTTATTGTATAAACGATAGAAATAACAATTGAATTTGTGATGAAAATGAGTCTTTACCACCTGCAAGATCTCCAATACCATCGCTTCCAAAGCTATGTAATGATGCAACTGCATGTAATAATTGAGTAAGAGAGCAATGTTTCTATCCACAAAATTACGGATGCTGGACAGGAAAGAAATATTGTAGTTCAACTGATTGTCCGATTCAACCAAGTATACCAACTCCAACACCGCCAACACCAGTTCCAGTAGATCCATGTCATCGACAATGATGAGACAATAATAGAAATGGAATCTGCGATAATGATGAAATTCAAACACCAACACCAATGCCTATTCCAACTCCTTGAGATTCATGTCATCAAGATAAAGGGAAGAGATGTACAATAACAAACAGAACTACTCAAGGAATAGTTAATTGTAACTGAATTTGTGAATATGCTTGATGAGCATGATGTCATCAAGACCAATGAAAATCATGTACTCTTGTTGATTGAATAAGTCAATGAAAAGTAGATTGTGATTGAAGGTGTCAGTGAACAATAATTTACAAACCAGAACCTACTCCACAACCTACTCCACAACCAACACCGGAACCAACACCACAACCAATTCCAGTAGATCCATGTCATCGACAATGATGAGATTATGATTGAGATGGAGTTTGTCAATATACTGACAACTGTCCGTGAGTAGCAAATTCGAATCAGAAAGATAGAGATTCTAATGGGATATGAGATGCATGTGACATTTTAGTCGTACCATGACCTATTATACCAATACCACTTCCATCACCAGATCAAAGACGAGAACCGACTCCTGTTCCAGTAATTCAGCCAACACCAGCACCTATTCCATGACCAAGAGACGAATGTCACCGACAATGATGAGATAGTGATAGAGATTGAGTATGTCAAGCATATGATAACTGTCCTTGAGTAAGAAATACGAATCAAGCAGATAGAGATTGGAATTGAATTTGAGATGCATGTGATATTCTGGTTGTTCCAACTCCTACATACCCAACTCCAGATTATAGACAGCAACCTTCACCTGTTCCTCCTGCAAATCCTTATTCACAATGGTCAGATCCTAGACCATGAACACAACCAGGAGCTGATTGAATTTGTGGGGCTACTTCATGAACATGTTTAGGTGGATGAACTGTTTCTAGATATATTAATAACAGATGCGGTCAGCTCGACACTCGATATTGTACCTGACCTACCAATGTGAAACTGTATTGTTCATCGTTGGAAAGGTGTTCTGTGAATTATAAGTCTCCGCCACAGAATTGATCTCCTAGTTATTTACAGCCTCCTCAAGCAGATCCCGTTCCTATACCGTTACCAAGACCATATGTGCCACCTTATCAACAACCATCATATAATGCTTGAAACAATACTAATAACTCACAAGTGTGATGATGAAGAACAAAAGGTTGATATTTGTGTAACCCTTGATTTGCACCAAATGAATATTGAGGATGTAAAAAGTTGTGGTAACATATAAAGCTATTATACTGGGGTGAAATCTATTGACAAAACGCGATAATAATGTAAAAAGATACTACACTTTAGTAGTATCTTTTTCTTATGAAAAAATATCTCTTCATATTAGTCTCAATATTCTGATTTTTCTTTGGTGTGTATAAGTTTCTTATATTACCTCAATATATAATATATAATGATAGTTTGCTCAATAATGAAATCCATATTGTAAAAGCTTCCTGATGTGAATGAAGAGGAGGAGATAGTGATGGAGATGGCGTGTGTGATATAGATGATAACTGTGAATGAACATCTAATCCAAGTCAAACTGATAGTGATGGAGATAGAATATGAGATGCGTGTGACTCTGCCTGATGATGAACAGCTCCACCTAGTGGCCCTTGTGAATGAAGAGGAGGAGATAGTGATGGAGATGGAGTGTGTGATATAGATGATAACTGTGAATGAACATCAAATCCAAATCAATCTGACAGTGATGGTGACAGAATATGAGATGCGTGTGATACAGTTTCTGTACAGACATGTGAAGAAAGATGATTATGTGGAGGAGAAAATACAAGTGGATGTACAAATAAGAAAACATGTTATAATGGAGAAATAACATGTGGGATATGCCCAGAAAGACCAAAGACATGTGAAGAAAGATGATTATGTGGAGGAGAAAATACAAGTGGATGTACAAATAAGAAAACATGTTATAATGGAGAAACAACATGTGGAACATGTCCATGAAGAC
>CALCME010000100.1 GCA_937965925.1 Candidatus Absconditabacterales bacterium
ATAGTGGATCTGCTCAAGGGTTTTGACCAAGTGAAGCCATCGACTGATATGCACAGTATTCTGAAACTGCACTAAACCAAGCAATAGATTCTTGAGATGATGTAGTATTATTTTTCTGAGCAACACGATGTGCTCCTTGCATGAAACTCCATAAAGATCTCATAGCAAATGCAGCAACAATTCCAGACACTATAAGCATCTTCACTGCAGACTTTGATACAGCGGATGCTCTGAAAGAACAATATGGAGTTACCAAGAAACATACTTCAGTGTATTTTGATCAAGAAGGTTGAATAAGAAAAGTGAATACCGCTAAAGAACATTCATTGCAAGATATACTAGACGAATTTGCCACAGAATAATACTCAACTTTGTTTTAACTTTTGATTAATTATAGATGAAAAAACTTCTTATGGTAACCACACTAATTCTTTGATTTGGAGTTCTCACTGGATGTAATAGATGACCATCTGAACCGTACGTGATAGAAAACCCAACTGACAACTTCCAAGAATATTCAGATACTGGATTGGAAACTGCTTTAGCTGGAGAAGACACGGTAGTATTGTATTTCTGAGCTAGTCGATGCCCAGGGTGCATGGCTTTGAAAAATGATATCATCGCAAAAAGCGATACCATTCCAGACGGAATCACGATCATGGCAGCTGACTTTGACACCGCGACTGCCCTAAAAGAATTATACGGAGTGACGAAAAAACATACTACAGTATACATCTCACCAGATGGAACGGTAGCTACAAAGAACACTCACTAGAAGATATCTTGGCTGGAGTTGAAGGACTTGATAGCTAAACACAGAAATGGTGAAAGTGAAAAAGAGATTCTGCAATGCAGAATCTTTTTTCATTATTCTCTTTCTCTATTTCTCAATTTCTCTATTCTCCTGCGTATCCTCCTTGCACCAGATGCAACAATCCTCTTTCTGAGATAGCGAGGTGATTCTTCACCTCTTTCAATTTATTTCCCTTAAAGATCAAGACTTGGGGTGATTCATGTTTTGTTACAAATGATTCTGCGATCATATTACTCAATTCTCTTTGAGCTTTGACTTCTAATATCAATACAGGCACATCTGACTGAGTTTCTAGAAATTTTTCTACTTGGCGGCGAGCATTGGTAGAAGTTGGACAAGTGTCTGAGTGTTTAAAGATCATCCATCGTCATTCGGTCGTTGAACTCTGATACTGAATATCTTCAAAATCTTTTGCGAGAGTGATCATATTTTTTTATAAATAAATACTGTAATTATACAAAAAAAATCTTATTGGACTAGAGATAAAATTAGATATAATCAACTATTTCATAATTTCTATTTTTTATTTTCACCTTTCACTTTTGTATAAAGCAGATAGAGATCTACGCAAACTCAAAAAGCCAATTAGAGAAGCTTGGAGAGCAATGGAAAAAGAATGTAAAGCACAAGGATTGCATATTTTCTTGACTGAAGGAAAAAGATCAAAAGAAAGACAAAAGCGACTGTATGCTCAAGGCAGAACCAGACCAGGGAAAGTCGTTACGCGAACACTACATTCTAGGCACTTGATCGGTGATGCCTTTGATATTGCATTCGATCAAAAAGCTCATGGATCACTCTACCCTTCTGACACTACGGTATGGAATAAAGTTGGTAAAATATGAGAATCTTTGGGACTTGAGCGATGATGAAGGCGAAAAACTCCAGACAGACCTCATTTTCAAGGCTGAACATCCACTCATCTTCATACACCAGAGGAAGAAGAAGATATCTATAAGAAACTTTTCGATCATTTCATCCAGATGCTTGAAAAAGATACACTTTCAAAAGAGAAAATAAAAGACCTCCCAGAAGAAATTTGGGAAAAAGCGAAAAAGGCAAACATCAAAGAAGTAGTGGTAGAATACCTTGAAACACTAGATCGAAATGAACTGTTTGAAGAATTTGTGTATATGTTGGTGACGATGTGGAAAAAGAAGTAGATAGCTACAATGAATATTCAATGAGATAATATGTTCGCGGTTTACAGTTCTTATCTAAAATGGTATAATAGTACAAATACTTTCTCGCTCATTCTGGGACTTTCGTAATAAAATCACTTCTATCAGCAGTCAAAATCAAAAAATCATTTGCAAAATATAAACTACCTGTCATTAAAATTAATTTATCTTGATACTTAATATCTATGTAGTCAATTTTTTTGTCGAAATCTAATAAATTATCAACTAAAGATGAGTAAGGCATTTGCAGAATTCTATCCTCATCCGAGTAAATTCACAGCACTCTATCTTGTTCTTGACGTAAATGGTCATCAGGTCTTTTCGATTTTTGATACTGTATCAAGTTCTTTTTGTATTCATATTCAATTATATCCGTAATATAAAAATCATTGCTACTATGCAATGATTTTAAGTGTTCTATAAACTTATTCCATTCATCAACCTTGAACTTTTCTTTCTCAATCAATGTTGCGAGTAAGATATTAGTATCAACTATTATTTTTCTTCAATGTATATCCATTATGATGTACAAGTACAAACAGTATTTTTATCTGCTTGATCTTTCAGATATCTATCATAATCTACTTCCAGTGATTCTGGAATTTTCTTAAAAATAACATCAACCGTGTTACTAATTGCCTCTCTTCAATGACTTGCATTAGTATTGACCCTTTCTATGACATCTTTCATTTCTTGAGTAATTGTATACCCGTTATGTTTAACCATGTTAGTAAATAACAAGATAAATTAATACATTGCTTATAAAGAAAAAGTACATAAATTCAAAGAAATAAGTATGAAAATTTTATTCTTTACTCCTTATGCTACGACTTTATTATTGAATTATCCTCATCCTCTTGCTGATAGCAGTATTTTTCATAGGAAAAGGAATGATCTTTATCTTCCAAATCTTCAAAGGTCAGGGTGTTCCAAATGTAACATCCAACCAAGATATTATTCAAGCACTAAAAAAAGAAATTGTGCTAGACAGCGATAGTGTGTTTTTTGACCTGTGAGCTGGTAATGGAACGATCGTATCCATGGTTCAATCTCTGTATCCAGAATCAAGATGTATCGGCATAGAAGCTGCTCCTATAGCCTTCAAATTAGCTGAAAGAAAGAAAAAAAACTCTTGATGAAGCTATGAATTGCTCAAACAAGATCTCTTTGCAACGGACCTTTCTCAAGCGACTCATTTGTATAGCTATCTCATGCCCCATCTCATGAAAAAGGTATGGGAAAAAATATCCACAGAATGTAAACCCTGAACCTTATTCTACGTAAATGCATTTGAGATACATGACCTGAAAGCAATCAAAGAAATCGAGCTCGAAAGAAAAGGAAAATTTGTGAAGAAGTTGTGGGTGTATGAGGTGTAGAAAATCACTACTTCATTACTCAAAACTCTCCTCAATATCCAAAGGATCAAAGAGGTAGTGGAATCA
>CALCME010000101.1 GCA_937965925.1 Candidatus Absconditabacterales bacterium
CTAATATCTTATCGTGCAAAATAAATGACCTGATATACACTATGAAGGATTTAGTAGTAACCAAACATTCTCATGAAAACCGTACCAGATACCCTATCATATACATATGAATGACAAAAACCAACGCTGTGAGCGATTGTAGATCTTGTCACGTGAGTAATACAATCCACAGATTGACTCTCTCGTTCTGAACAAGAGAAACTAACGAGTAGAGTGCATACACCAACAGATCCATACCCAGTATCGTATCCAGAAGTCTATACTGAAATTTTCTCTCTCCCATGAATATGTGAAGAAGAGTGTTTTCGTATTCTTAATGAGTATATTTCTCCAATTACTATAAAAGTAGCAGCATCGGATATGATATCTGATGAGATCGTACAGAAAACATCAGCTATAAGTGCAATGTTTGTGAATAGTCTCTCATATGAAACTCATCCGTTACTTCAGAGAATAAGTTCTGATCTTGCTCATCCCTATCGTTACGAGACAGTGTTTCAAACTTGGATTCCTGAGCATGAAAAAGTTATGCAGTGATTTTTGTTTAATTTCTGAGTACAACTATCCGCTGAACTCTGTGACAAGATATCATGATTATGTTCAGATCCAGCATCTGTAAGATCTCAATTGATCTGAAAGACCTTCCAATTTGTAACGCCACTCCATGGTCATCCTTCGTCACTTTTGATAGATCATGCAATTCCATCTGATGATGTTGATGAAAATTTAGCTGTACAAGTAGAATATGAAATATATACTTCAGATCAAAAAATGTTAGTTACCTGTGACTCTCAAGTAATAGATGATGAATTTGAATTTACGAAAGAGTATCCATATAGGTTGGTCTGAAGGGATATGCTTGTCTTCAAGAAAGATGAATGACTGTGACTGCAGACGGATTGAAAGCTTGATGGTCTTTGTAATCCACATAGTATACTTCCTCTGCGTGATCAGTATGCAACATTGAATACATACCTGGGGTATGGTGATGTGTCTTCGTTCTCATGATCTACAGTTTCTGTAGAATTATCTGATCAAGATGCGACTGATTTACAAAAACTCCTTACTTGAGCATCAGAAACCTTACTGATAGATACGATGAGTCCATTTACATCAGTTTCACCAGAAATTCTGTTAAACAAATTTGTATCGGAAATTGTACCTTTATCTCCTCATAGATCTGTTCTTCCATGATTACACAAGAATATCGCTCAAAAGAACAGCTAAAAACTGATTTTCACTCGAGATCCACTGTTTGGGAAAGAATTCAGATAGCTACTGAGTGGTATGTTATGCTTCAAGATTCTCATCCTGAGAAAGAGTACATGCGAAGACATATTCCATCTAAGACGAAATATCTGTCTATGATCATAAAGTACTGGAGAGATTTTTGATGGTTGCATGCAGTAAATCCTGCAATGAATGGGATGTGATGATTTATAGAACTTTCTAAAACTCAGACAAATAGTCACCTCCCAGAGAACTATCGTCCTCGTTCAATTGTCATCGCTCATGATACCCCGTCTGATGATATTCTTGCCAGCATGCAGGCCCATTGAATTGAGTTTCCTATGATGATCAAACCTGATCATTGTGAACAGTCATATGGGGTTGTCTATGTGAGAACAAAAGATGAACTTGAGATCTATCTAAAAGAGAGTATCTTCGACACATTTATCATAGAAACATATATTCGTGCGAAGAAAGAATTTGGTATTTTTGTAGAGCGTCCATGATGAGAGCAGTCTTGAGTATTCACTGTTACTTCTTGTGTGGAGAAACAGAAACCAACAGTGGTGTGAGATTGAGTATCAACAGTTGAGATACTAATAAGATGATTGGGAATGCCGGAAGATATATATGAGCGTATAGTAGCAGCGTTGAGTGCTGATGAACGTGAGACCATTCTTGAGACATGAATTTATATGGTAGTAGCAAGGACTTCTACATCATATCTATGAGTTACTCAAAGAGAATGTACAGATCTTATCACCCCTGAGATCCAGAAGAAACTGAATGACGTCTTGTCATGATATGAATGATTCTATTTCTGAAGATTTGATATCATAGCAGATAGCCTTAATGATATCTCTCATGACAAATTTTGGATCATAGAACTGAATTGATCTAGTGGTATTCCACTTCATATCTATTCACCATGAAAGAGTATTGTACAAAGACATCAAATTATGACTGATCATTTTGATCGTATGTTTACCATAGCGGCAGATAATGCGACAGCATATTGATATACAAAATATTCACTGTGGTATATGATCAAGTATTTTATCACCACTATTTCAAAGCAAAAACTTCCATGAAAAGCAAGTAACTTTTGGAAATCTACATGAGAAATAATAAAGATATATGTTATGTTGAAAACTTGACTTTACTAGGAAAAACTCATACATTTGTAGAGTTTTATGATTGTATGTGAAATGAAAAATTTTCTAAAAGTACTTAGTCTCCTTCTTATCCTTTGAGGTAGTGTTTTTCTCTTTAGTGAATATTCTAGAAGCTCAGATGTGATTATAGATGAGAAGAGAGTTTGAATTCGTTCTACTGAGCTCTATCAAGAATGAAATCGAGATGATCATCTTTCGTACCTACATACGTATGAATCTCAAGACGGACAGATAAGATATGTGGATAGTTGATTGAAAGAGAGTGAGGTAATCGTGTTGTTGCATGGGACTCCTACAAGCTCATATCTTTGGAGAAAAATTGTTCCATGACTTGTCGTTGCATGATATAGAGTGATCGTACCAGATTTATTGTGATATGGAGCTAGTGACAAGCCAGTTTGAAGAGAACTTTATAGCAGTATGAAGCAGTCTAGACGTGTGATTGCTCTTTTGGATGAACTATGAGTGGACTCATTTGTTCTTTGATGACATGACCAGTGATCATTGTGGATGCGAGAAATCGTGACAACATTTCCAGAGAGAGTTTCAAATCTCATCGTTTTTAATAGTATTTTTGATCGTAATTGATTCCATGCACCATCAATGTATGGTAATGAGTCTGTTTTAACGAAAGCGATTTCTTGGGCAAGATGAAGTAAAATTCTGGGTAGAGTAGTTGCACACGCGTCTTTTTGATGATGAATGGTAACCGATGAGTATCTCACTGATGCGACCCTTGAATGATACCTTGCACCATTATATGACTGAGCTGGACGTACAAACTATTACTTTATTAGTGACTTTGAAACAGTATATAATGCACTAGAAGTAGTCAAAAAGAAACTTCCAGTCGTCCCTCTTCCTACTACTGTCATTTGGTGATCTGAGGATACCATCCTTGTTGCAAAAGACCAAATACCTATCATACAAGATCTCATGAATATTGCTCCAAAAGATATTCATATACTCGATCAGACTAAACATTTTATTCAAGAAGAAAAACCTAAACAGATAGTGCGTCTCATCATAGATTTTTTATCTCAAAAATAAGTACCGTAGAAACATGAATGTGATCTGAAGTTGATTGGAAGAATTTCGATATGCTTTCCTTGAGTATGGGTGGATAGCTGTACTTTCTTTTGTGATGACGTATACTCCTTGGTTGACTCCTATTAAGTATGCTGCTATTTCATGACTCGTATTGGCATCAAAACCACCAATGCTTATATTTTTGTATTCTACGTGATGAGCTGTTCTATGAACGATGTCTCTTGTATTTCTTCATATATTTGCTTCAGATCGAATCAAAAAACGTCTCTCTATCAAGAAAAAACGAAAATGAGAACATCGACTTTCGATGAAAGAATCATATGGTCGTACAACCCTTAAAAATCGACAAGATAAACTGTTTAATCATCTTCATATAGTACAAAAGAAACGAATGCTTTTTCTCCTTACAGGGTTATGAACCTACTCAGTAATTCCAGATATTCTTGTTATTTGATTGACTCATAAGAAGTTATGAACAATATTATTTTTTACTGCAACAGTTCTTGGGAAGTCTATTACTAACTTCTTGATAGTTTTTGGTACAGATGGTGTCATGAAACTTTTCGGATAAGTCGCTGATTAGTTGTTTAGGTGTTTCAAAATTCCTTTACAAGTTCTGTAAAGTTCTCTCCCCTATGGACATAATTGTTTCGCATCGTGAAACTTGGGAATCAACACGAGAGAGCAGCTGATTTTCATGCTGTCGTGTTTTTATATGCTCGTTGAACTGCTTTTTGTATATCATCTGTCTCGAGAATATTGTACGTTTTATCTTCAGCTTTTAACAGTTCTGTTTTAATTCTTTCTCAAGTGGTAGGAAAGATAATGATGTTTTGTAGTGAACTTTGGTGAATAGTTTTTACCAGAGAGGTAATATTCGCAAGATTATCATATCATCATACAAAGAGCGTTTCTAGTGATGCTCATAGCGTAGATATACAAGCTTCTACACTATGACAGGTCGTTGCAAAAGAATCATTGTATCGTTTTATCTTCTGATACTCTCCTATAAACTGTAACCTATGAGGAAGCGGCTCGTAGAGAGCTAATGCTTTTTGGAAATCGGTAAAGGTAAGATTATTCAGATCTACCAACAAAAGTCATACACTCACATTTCGTCTCATATGCTCACCTAATGGCGTAAACGCATGATCATCGCAAAC
>CALCME010000102.1 GCA_937965925.1 Candidatus Absconditabacterales bacterium
CTTCTTTCTGTTCTTCTTCTTTCTGTTCTTCTTCAGCTCCTCCATCCTTATCAGCAATTGCTTTTAATACTCTTGCAAAAGATGAAACTGGATGATTCAACATAAATAAGAATTTCCCTACAAGTTCTTCTTTCGAAGGAAGATTTGCGAGTTCAGTAACATACGTAGCATCCATTCGTTCATTTCCGTCATACCATCATCAAATATATTCTATTACATACTCTTCTTTTGCTTTTTTTCGAGCCTTTACATGTTTTTGAACTACTTTCAACGGAGCGTGCTGATCTTCTTCATTAGAACTCATCAAGATAGCTACACTTCAGTTAATTTCATCAAGAGGAGATCATGCATACTCACCCTCAATCGACTTAATAAGAACTCTCTTCTTCACGATCTGTAATGATCACTCAGAATCAGCAAGATCCATTCTCATGGCATTTAGCTCATTCACAGGAATTCACTCATGCCTGACAATCACAACATTCTTAGCTCACTGAATAGCTGCTAAGTATTGTTTTGCCACTTTTTTCTTATCATCTTTTAGCAATGGCATAGCAAGACATAAAACAAGAAATAAAACGACGTTCACCTCACTCCACAAGAAATCAGAACCTAAAAAAAAAAGATCTTCACAAGGAAGCATCTAATAACATCATACATATGAGATTATAGGCACGTCCTCGGCAGGATTTCCTCTTATATACAAATCAAAGAGATTCACATACAAGACACCTACTTTCTTTGGAAATAGTGTCTATATACGATTATAGATTCCAAATACAAGAGCAAACTAATCTTTCACCTCTTTATAACAACTCTTTCTTTCTTCTCAGTTAATTTCTCGAACATAACATCCACCAGACACCTCTACGGTTTTCCCGTCTACCTTTATGGTAGAACGATTAGGTCGAGTATGTAGGTGTTCTAAGTCTCATGCATACTCATCCATTCAAAGAGTATAGACCTCTTCAATTCATCATCGAGATCCGTCATATTGAGCAACAAGTATAATGGGATGGTCAGAAGTATTCTGAACCTTCAAATCTATATGTCCATCAAATACAGTACTATCCAATCAAGGAACAGAAATCTGCTCACCATTAATAGATGCTTTATAGAGAGTTGTATATCGCTTCGTATGTGCACGCCGTTCTGGCAGTCACAATCCCTTATTTGTTAAAATTCCCTGGTAGAGTGCCGTGCTCGCACCACACAGTCATCATCCATATTCTGGCTGCTCTTCGTCTTGAACCACAACGAATCAATCTCTATACAAAGACTGCTCGATTGGATCGTACCCAATTGCATCTAAGAACTCTAATTGATCTCATGGAAAAAGAATTAAAGGAGTTTTTAGCTGAGTGAGTGCTGTCGAAATATTATGTCTTCTATACTCTTCATCAGTATTTTTTCTCGATCTATGTGACAACACACGATACCCTCTCTCTTCAAGTTCTTCTTGAGATTTATAAAAATAAACACCACTTCGTGAAGCAGCATCCTCCAGTGCAATCTTCATTGGCTTTTTATTTATCACATAGGTGGTCGAATCAAACTCCTCAAAAAAAGAAGCAATATACTTATCTATATCATCTTCCACTAGGAATCAATCAATCACTAACTCTCATTCAAATCATCAGCTTAAGGAAATCCCCCTTTTATCCTCCGCAGAATCATACGGGCGAGCTATAAATCATGAAAATGAGTTCGCAGCAAGATAATCTATCATACGACTCCTTACTATTTTTGATCTAAGCTCTACATCATTCTCAAAAGACAACAGTTCTCATTTACTTACAAAAAAATCCTGCTTGTCACGTCAGGGATAGTCAGATGCGTTAATACGATCAAACATCGAATAAATCACATTCAATACGACTAATATACCTACAAGGAAGAATCATAGCACTGCAATATTTCTTCTTACATTCGTAATGGTTTCTGATCTCATAAATATAAATATATACATGTCAATTGTTATTTCATCTGATTTTTTCTTTTTCTTAGTATTTCTCTATACGTAGAGATCTTGCCGTTAAAAGCAACGAAATGAACGTGCAATCATCTAGACATTCTCATGAAGATCACTATATATTTGCTCGAATAACAAACACTATAAGAAAGAGAATTATCACGCCATCGTAGCTCAGTTGGTAGAGCACTTCCATGGTAAGGAAGGGGTCGGCAGTTCAAATCTGCTCGTTGGCTAATTACTCTTGGTGAAAGAGTATATTCTTTACAAGAGACATTCAAAAAATGAAACAAGCATTATTAATTAGATGAGCAGAAGTCTTTGATACTCAAGAAAAATATTTCACCTTTCTAGAATGATACGAAGTAGATCCGTATAAAGTCAAAAAGTCCTGGCGAGATCGATTAATTTTTTGACTACACAATCAAGTTGAGTGCTTTATGCCTCAGATGCCAAACAAAAGAAATGCAGACTATCGCTCTTGGAAAATTCGATTTGAAAAATATCTCCCATATATAGATACAAATGAAGAGACAATCATCGTTGTATCATCGTTATGATGAACATTTATCTTAAAACGACTTTCAGAAAACTCATTCCCAAAAAAGATCGCCCAATTACATCTTGTCTGTCCAGCATCTTCTAATGAAGGACTCATTGATGAGAACATAGCTGATTTTGAATTTAATTTCTCTGATCTTCCACATCTTGTCTCACAGTGTGAACAGATATTCTTATATCATTCGACAGACGATCATATAGTGCCCTATACACAGTCAGAAAAGTTAGCCAAGCATCTACCAGGAGTAATATTTGAGAAGTTCGACACGAGATGACACTTCTATACATTCTCTGCATTCCCAGAACTCCTAGACAATATGTGAATATATAAGAAATAGAAATTTACTTTTATATATCTAGACTAGAATATGTGTATCTTTTGTAGGTTAGCTAAAAAGGAAAATTTACTACTAGAAATAGATCATTTTAGTCTCATATTGGATGACTTTCCGGTTACTCCAGGACATGCTCTTCTTATTCCCAAAAGACATATTGTGACTATTGAATGATTGACAACAGAAGAATGGAGGTCACTGCAAATAGCGATACAGAAATGAATAGAATATATAAAACAGGTTGATCTTATTCAACACTATACCTTAGCACTGCAAAATACGAAAAAATCAGAGACATCTCATCGATATTGTACAAAAGCATTAGAGACACTAAAGAGAACACCACATCCAACAAGTTTTAACCATTGAATAAATGATGGTATTGATGCAGGAAGAACAGTCCATCATCTTCATCGACATATCATTCCTAGATATGTAGGTGACATGAAAGATCCAAGATGATGAGTCAGATATGTTATTCCAGAAATGTGAAACTACAAAACGCCAAGAACATAACAAGTTATAAGTCAATTTTATAAGTCAATCTTAGCTATGTTTCTACAGGAACTACAAGCATTTATAGAAACATTCGATCTTGATCCATCTCTCGTTGAAATTCCTCAGGATCGTACGATGGGAGATTTTGCAGTTCCTTGTTTCTCGTTAGCCAAGCAATGGAAGAAACCACCAAACATGATAGCTGAAGAACTGGTAATAAAAATGAACGAGCACACAGATGAAACATCAATCATTCAAAACACAGTTGCTACGTGACCATATATCAACTTCTTCATCAAAACCCAAGCTCTTTCAGCTCGCATACTATCAAAAATAACAAAGGAATGAGAACAATTTGGAGCACAAGAGAAAAACGAAAAAACGATAATGATAGAATCTCCAAGTCCAAACACGAATAAACCACTTCACCTGGGGCACGTAAGAAATATGCTCTTGGGAAATGCACTTTGTAATATTTACACGTTTTTATGACGAAATGCACTGAGAACGGATATCGTAAATGATCGCTGAGTTCATATATGTAAGTCTATGCTCATGTATCAAAAGTATGGAAACAATGAACTCCCTGACACGAAATGTGATCATTATGTAGGGAAACGATATGTTCGCTTTGCAACAGAACTGAAAGACAATCCAGAACTGGATAAAGAAGCCCAAGATATGTTAAAGTTACGAGAAGAAAACGATAAAAAGACCGTAGCTCTCCGAAGAAAAATGAGAGATCGAACGTTAGAATGATTTGCTGAAACATATAAAACATATGGTGTAGAAATGGATGCAGTCTACTATGAGAGTGATATATACCTAGATGGAAAAAAAGTAATTGAAGAGTGAGTTACAACATGAATCTTCGAGAAAGATGAGACATGAGCAATTTTTGTAGATCTTGAATCTCAATGATACGACAAAAAAATCCTACAAAGATCAGATGGAACAGCAATTTATATCACCCAAGACATCTTTCTTGCGATGAAAAGACATCAAGATCATGCTATGGACAAACTTATTTATGTTGTAGGAAGTGAACAAGAGTATCACTTTGCAGTCTTATTTGAAATTTTTAAACTGTTATGATATAGTTTTGCTGAAGATTGTTTTCATATGAGCTATGGTATGATTAGTCTACCTGATGGTAAAATGAAAAGTAGAGAATGAAATGTAGTAGATGCTGATCGACTCTATCAAGACATGATAGAAAAAGTCACAACTCAAATGGAAGGAAAAGAAGACCTCCCTGACTTCATCAAAACAACAGAAAAAATAGCAATGTGAGCGATCAAATTTTTTATACTAAAGTTTGACTCTAAAAAAGCATTTGTGTTTGATCGCGAATCATCATTAAGTTTCAGCGGAGAATCATGACCGTATATACAGTACACCTCGGCTCGTTGTGCAAGCATTTTACAGAAATGAACAATGTCTACTCAGGTTAAATATGAACTTCTTCAAGAGCAAGAAGAACGCCAACTCTTGCTTCATCTCTCACTCTTCCCAAAGACAGTTGCTGATGCAGGAAGAAAATATCAACCATACCTTATTGCGAGATATCTTCTTGATCTCTCCCAGTTGTTTAATTCATTCTATCAGAAACATCATGTGATTGTAGATGAGCTGGATCTACAAACTGCACGTTTGACTCTCGTATGATCAATACAAACCGTCTTGAAGACCTGACTAAGATTACTATGAATAGAATCACCTGAAAAAATGTAACGTGTCACGCATACATACCTGATATAAAGAGAGACTAACAAATAGCTAACTAGTAATCAACAAATACATACCCACACAGAACAAGCTAAAACCGCTCTTTATTGTTTATTATATTTTTTCTTATGAAAGATTTTGTTATCAAGTGATCTATTTGACTTCTTTGATGAGGGATACTCTCATATACTCTTCGACTCCTTAGTCAATGAGCTACCATCATCGATCCTCAATTTGTAGAAGCGAACATCTGAGCATATATCTATGTGATTATCATTGCACTTTTTCTTATTGCTCTGATCATCAAAGAAACACTCCTCCCAGATAATAGACGAGGTCTTCTCGTTCTAGGAATCGCAATTATACTCACAAGTCACCTGTACTTGAGAGATAATGCAGACTTACATATCTATCTTGCTGATATCATGAAACTTCTTTGAGTTATTTTAGTAGTTGTTTGACCAACAAACATGCTTGTCACAAAAGCATATGAAGAAAAGAAGTTTGAAGAAGAGATCGAAATTATTGAAGTGTAAACGTATCTCAATCTATCCAGTATATCCAGTAAAATTAGAGTAAACGAGTAGCGTCAGTAAGGAATAAAACGACATTCTCATACACAAAACATGCGCTTAGCATGTTTTTTTTTGCTCTAGAGAAATACTAAACAAAATCACATATAGGCGTACGAGTATTAAAGTATGAACTAGGTATATAACGTCCAAAAATATAAGATATGTCAAACAAACATCGCGACAAACTATCATGTTTTTTGATTTTTGTGAACCCGAAGCGTAAACTATGAATATGTAATTTTATTTTACAAGTAAGAACTATCCATGAAAACGAATCTAGGAGCATATATGAGT
>CALCME010000103.1 GCA_937965925.1 Candidatus Absconditabacterales bacterium
AACACAAATAGTCATCATATGCTGCATCATAGTCAGCACGATCTGTATAATCATTGCTTGGTGGTGTACAACTCTGTACTGTTATACCATCTGTCTCCACATTCTGGTTACTCTGATTTAATAGTATTGCCCCTCATCAAATTATTACAAGAGCGGCTAACCACATTAGAATCTTTTTCATTTTTATATGTGTATAAAGAATAAAAATATCTCTTCACATACTACTATTATATATATAAATTTAATATCTGTCAAATTTTTGTATACTTTTTTCTATAGTTCATCTTAAAATGAAAAAAACTCTCACTGGGTGAGAGTCTTTTTGGATAAAATATATCCTTACATTTCAACATCATTCTTAATTGATATCTAACATGCATCTACAGCGCGCTTCCATAGAGGACATGGAGCAGTATTTGGTCTAGAATTAAAACCACGAATAGCATCATTTGTTCTTGAGTTTACTTTTCATCAGTAATATGATTCTGTACTAAAATCTTCAGATTGCTGTGGTTCTGCATCTGAGATGTCAGATACGCTATGATCACCTATAGATCAATTTCATCACACAGATCAAAACAGTATAAATGCTAATCATACAAGAAGTCATCATATTAGTGCTGACTTGATTGAAAATTCGTTTTGAGTTGTTGTTACTGGAGTCTCCATTTTGTTTTTGTATAGGAAGGTAAAATCATGAATAAGAATCATGTACCACAACTATATAGATTTCACCATAACAAAACCTTAACTGTTGAAAATTTACCTACACGTCACAACTATCTCTTTTCATTCAACATCAGTAAAGCTCAACCTATAAGCCGTCAGTTGCATCTGTTCACGAGGATTTCCTTTTCCTGTCTTTTCGTTTTTCTTCACGCGAGCGTTGTATATATAGTCTCATACAATCGGAAGTCAGTATCTACTTAGATGATATCTGATCTGATGTGTACGTCAGGTAAGTATCTCTATATCAACAACCACTCTTCAGCTTCATTCACTATCAGAAACTCTCATTATCTTCGTGATTCATTCTTTCACGATCGGATGAGGGACTTTTGGAATTACGTCTTCTACTATAACGTGTGGAAAAGAATTTCAGATCTCCTGAAGAAATGTTTCTCATCTAGGAGTGATCTCGCAGTCCGCACGATAGAACTTCTTCAATGGCACAGATTCTTTCTCTTGTATCGTCTCACATAGTGATTTTTGCTGAAAGAGTTCTTTGAAATAGGCAAGTCATTTCTCTGTCTTTGCAAGCAACATAACTCCATCAGTTTCTCTGTCTAGACGATGAATCAACCCCGCACGGATGAAATTTCACATACTAGGGAGTTCTTTATAGTGATGATACGCCCACGCTACGACGCTTGGTGTTTCCAGATCCCAGACACTATTTGGATGACTTAGGACTCACTTTGGCTTATGAATGACTAAGTAGTCGTCTCTTTCATGCAGTATCTGTATATCGACTCGTTTCGCTTCTTGCAATACTCATCCATCAGTAAATCTCTCCAATGAGTCTATCGTGATTTGATCTCATTCAGCCAACATATATGATTTTTTTGGTAACATTGTCTGTCCTGATCTCTTTGTTACTGTTAGTGATCAATTTTTTATAATATGTTCAAAAAAACTTCTCGAGTACGGAAGTTGTGTAGAAAGTCGCTTATCTAGTCTCGATCATGCTCACGTGTAGACGAGTGATGTTCATCACGATCATCTATCTACACATTCGGACTCATTTTCCTGTTCTATTTCTTGCATTTTCAATAATTTTTAGTAATATAATGGAGTATTACGACGAAGAGGTTCCGAAGAGTGCTGGTGCTCTAGGATCCCTCTTTTTTTTTTATGTAAATTTTTTATATAAAAAAAAGGAAGGAATAAATAGACAGCATAGCCTATTTCTTATCATAGGATATATAATGTTTCGCATTTCATAAATAATAGTAGTTCTTGTTACTCAGCTGCTTATATAATGATGAATGATTTCTATTTGGAAAAATAATTTTCTTAAATCTTCATTGTTCTATAAAGTATTTCACTGGCTTTATATAATCTCCGTCTCACGAAACAACAACTATACTATCAAACTCTTCCTCGTCACATAAGCTTCTCATCATAGAAAAACACATATCAACATCCACATTTCACTTCTTTCTTCATTTCATCTGAGGAGAATGCTCTCTAAACACAAGAATAAATCATGCCTTTTGTAATCTTGTATATAAATCTTGTTCTTTTGGATCTAGATATCATAAAAAATAATATGCTTCTTGTACAGAAAATTTGTCTTTCAAGAATCTTCTAAATCTAGGATAATTTAAACCTCGTCAGTCTGCACGAACTCAGAGAAAGAGATTTTGTGCATCGATATATGCAACATTATGCTCCTTCTTCTTTCTGTCTTTTTTTTCTTTTTTGTTTTTCTTATCTTTCTTCTCATCTACATTCTTCTCTTTTTTGTTCCTATGAGGTAACATACACATAAAGAAAAAGTAAAACTACTAATACTAATAGCTAGAGGAGACTAAACTACCTAAGAATCTCTTTAATGACGTTATTTTGTAAGTATTCAAGTTTATCTGAGAGATCTTCTCAAGATCATACTATCGTTTGGAACGTATCTTTTACATATCACTCTAACATAAGTCTCTTTGCCTCAGCTTCTGAAAGTCACTTCGATCTCATATAGAACAATTTTTTCTCATCTAATTTCTCAATTCTAGCTCCATGACTCGCACTCACATCATTACTCCTCACATCAAGCATAGGAAGTGTTTTGATCTGAATGTTTTTTCATAGAACGATATTCTCCTCAAGAAGATGTCATGCTACCTTCTTTACGTTAGGATGAAGATCTACTCCCCCATCAATTTCCGCTTTCGCTCATTCTTTTAGAAACGTCATCAGATGTAAATTTGCCTCAGCATGGTCATGTTTTAGATGCGCATGAGCCTTAAGGGTTATTTCATTAGAATGATCTGCAACGATAAGTGCTTTTACAAGGATATGTGCAGATGATCACGTAGATTCAATATGAAGATTGAGTTCAACATCTTCTTTCATCAATAAAAGGTACGTCAAAGATGATCATTCGCCCACATGTATTGTTTTTGTTCATTTCCCATGTCGAAACTGATCTACGATAATGACTGAATCCTTGGTTGGTATATCTATGGTAGAGAACGTGTTTTCATAGATCTGGATATTATCTGATTTCATAGGTATATTTGATTGAATAAAGTGAGGCACCATTTCTTGTGTAGGTTTCTTCTTCTCATGTACACGTACATCACATCTTTGTATAGAATCAGTACGATTGAGTATTTCCTTTTATTCCCCAGAGAAAAAA
>CALCME010000104.1 GCA_937965925.1 Candidatus Absconditabacterales bacterium
CATTCCTACGATTGGTGATCATCTCCATGTACAGGCGATTACCATTTTCATATATGTAAAGAGGTGTGGGGACGTAATATATTACGTCCTTACTATGTGAAAAGTTTCATATATATACTAGTGGCGATTGATGTGTTTATGATTGTTTGAAGAACATGCTCTTCAAATCTCCCTATCTCATCTTCACATCCACCCCAACATCCCTATTTTAAGAACATACATTTTATCTTCTCAGTAGAATATATATGGCTAGTATTAATGCTCGAGAAGAAGACGTAAAGATTGCAGATGTGAAGGAAGGTGAAGAGGTTGTGTTTAAGAACGTCACCTGTACGCACAACCATACTAGATGGAACGAATACGCAGAATGAGGTATCACTACGGTCTGATCATATCACGAAGCAATCGCGTGATGAATCACCAGTTCGTTCTGAATGCCAAATACCAAACCCCCTATAACATCATCTCGTCTCGTAGATGATTTTTTTGAACAAGGAAAAGATCTGCCGATTCGTACGTATATGCATTTCTGAGCGAGAGATGATAATATGCAAGAGTGTGATCAGGCACTAGCACATCCAAGAGTCGTAAGTCTCAAAGTCTATCCAGCATGGAAGGATGACTCAGGTGAGGCGAAGAACGTGACGACAAGCTTTGCTGGACATAAAGCTGAGGTCTTTGATCATTCGCCAGAACCAGGGCATACCTTGGATCAGCTTGCTCAGCTGTGTATCAAGTATAACAAACCAATGATTATTCACTGTGAGACACCAAACATGGGCTATACTCCTGTTGCTGAGAATCACTATCTAGATCATACCGTACTTCCTCTGTGTCGCAGACTCCCTGAACTGAAATTCGTGGTTGCTCATACGACACTCCTAAGTACAGCACAGAAAGTACTAGCTTCCAATCGTGATCATGGAACAAATATCTATATGGAACTAACCCCGCATCATCTATGGTTTACCGTCGATCAGATCAAAGAGGAGGATCAAAATCTTCTAGAGTGCTATCCAAGACTTAGAGCAGAGGAAGATAGGGCAGGACTACTGGATCTTTTTACTCAGATAGGAACTGATTCAGCCATCAAACTTATGCACGGAACTGATCATGCTCCTCATACCAAAGAAGCAAAAATAAAGGGTTCTCGCGGAGTTCCAAATTTTCGTGATACCCTACCAATGATACTCACTCTTGCGAGCAAGACACAGATGACAACTTCACAACTCCAACTGTTTTTTAGATGAATGACTGAAGAATGTTATTCATTTCTGAGCGAGGTTGAAAAAGATGATATGTATACGACGATGCAAAAAACGTCATATATCCCACCTGCTGAGTACTATGAGTGAGTCGTTCGTAATCCAATGGGATGAGTTGAACTGGACTGGAAAGTGGTTGTGTAAGTTATATGAGAATTTTCAGTGTTTTATCTACTAAGTATCGTCATTGCGAGAAGTTTGTCTTTCACAAACGACGTGGCAATCACGTCAAGTTCTATTCAATACGAGATTACCACGACTCACTATCGTTCGTCTCGTAATGACGATTGAATGATGAATTATTGAGTAAGGAATCTTAGCAAATTCATTTTTATATATATATCTAGTGACTGTATGACTATAGAACAAGCTCTCTTAGAAACAAAAGCAGTAAAACTTCAGCCAGATGATCCATTCACCTGGTCTTCATGAATGAAGTCACCAATCTATTGTGACAATAGAGTGCTTATGTCGTTTCCTATTATTAGAAGTGTGGTTGTAGATATGTTTGTGGAAAGACTCTCAACAAATAAAGAGATAGAGTGAATTGCAGGGGTAGCGACGTGAGGGATTGCTCTATGAGCACTCATTGCAGATCGTCTCTGATTGCCGTTTGTCTATATTAGGTCGAAAACGAAAGCTCATGGGAGACAGAATTTGGTAGAGTGAGATGTAGACCAAGCTCAGAACTACATCCTTATCGAGGACTTGATTTCAACATGAAAAAGTAGTCTCTTCGCAGTCCAAGCAATGAGAGATATCGGTAAGACCGTACTTTGAGTAGCAGCTATTTTTTCATATGAATTTCCTGAGGCAGAACTTAATTTTGCAGAACTTGAGACGAATTTTTTCTCACTAGGGAACTATTCCACTCTCATCGAAGAAGCAATTAAGTTGAACTATATAGATGAACATTCTAGATGAGCTCTTCTCGAGCGAAGGAAGCAGTTTGCTTAAGTCTGTGATTTGAGTACAATTACAATTCTTTCTTCTTCATTTTTTTAATTCATTTTCTCTTTTTCATGCCATATAAAATGAGTAGACCAATGAGATACGATATTAATGTTTCATTTGAGCAGAACAAAAAAGAAGGACCTTACTATTGGCATCAAATAAACGATAAGAATGCGTTAATCGAAGAAACATTAGGAGAGTATGGTATAGAAACTGACTTTTTTTGATATACAACTAAGCTTCCATTGTGAGTTGCGGCATGACCGTTGTTCAATGAAAAATATATGCAAGCTGCTGCAATGGATGGTTTTTCAGTAATTACACGAAAGACATTTAGATCTGTAGAAAGACGTGCTCATAGAAATGATGGATCGTTCCTCTGACACAATGTTGTCTACTTAGATAAAGATCAACCTCTAGAAATTGGTGATATGTGATGAACGCTTCATGGAACCTTAGAAAATATGCATGATGATGCGCATACGACGATCACAAATTCATTTGGTATGGGATCAGATGTTCCTGAGGTATGGATGCCACAGGTAACTGCTATCGAATCATGGATGAATGAAAAGAAAAAGCAAACTATTGCGAGTGTTGTAGCTTCTCCTGCTGACTGATGGACGCTTGAACAACTCGCAGAAGATTACACACAGACTGCTTTAAAAGCTGAATCTGCATGAGCAAGGATTGTTGAGTTTAATCTTTCATGTCCAAACGTGTGTAGTAGTGAATGATCTATCTATACGAGTCCAGAAACGACGATGTTTATCTGTAAGTATGCAAAAGAGCATCTTTCTCCTGATACGAAACTTCTGATCAAGATCTGATATAACGATAAGGCGTGATACAAACTCCTTGTAGAACCAGTTCTTCCATATATAGATTGAATTGTAGCAATTAACACTATTCCAATGAATGTGGTAGATGATGAAGAAAAACAAGCACTTCCTGGATGACTCAGAACATGAACATGTTGATATGCTATAGGTAATCTTGCTGCTCAAGCAGTTTGATTTCTTCATGAACTAAGAAAAGAGAATAATCGAACTTTCAAACTTCTATGATGTGGGTGAGTGATGTCTCCAGAAGCATTTATGGCTCATATAGATGCATGAGCAGATTTTGTTCTGTGTGGTACCGCTGCGTGGTTTAATCCTGAACTACCTGTACAAGTAGCTGAGCATATCAGAGATAATAAGATTCAGCTGAAGATAGGGTAGAAGTCAAAATTTAACTGTATCAATATTTATGTCATTGATTTCCTCTCTTTCCAAGAAACGACTCTCAATCTCTCATGAGAAGAATTCTCTCTTGTGTGCTGGACTTGATCCAGCTCTTTTTCAGATGTGAAGGTGAGAAAAAGGACTACCTTCATTTATACAGTCAGATGAACAACTCTTTGATCGATCCAAGAACTATATAGATGCAGTTGCCCCATATGTAAGTGGACTAAAGTATAATATCAAATACCGAGAATGAGTATGACAAAGTAAGATACTCCATGACCTCGTTCAATATGCAAAAAGTCTCTGACTTTTTCTGATAGAAGATGGAAAAATTGCTGATATATGATCGACAAATGACTCTTCGTTGTACTATAGTGAGCAACGTGCTCCAGATACAGTAACTATTGCTCCTTATGCATGAAACATGAAATGAACAATCCAAGATGCTAGCAAGAGAAACCTATGAGTGTTTACGATGTGTTTGATGTCTAGTACTGAATACAATCAAGAAAAACATCTGCTCGTCCCTCTAAACAAAAATCACGTATCTGAATATGCATCTAAGCATATTCTAAAACTAGACTGATCATTGTATATGTTAAGATATCACTTTCTTGCATATGAAGCAAAGAAACATGAAGCGTTATGAGTAGTTATCGGAGCTCCAAGTGAGCATAATCATATTTGAGATAAGGAGATACTTTCTTTGTCAGAAATTTTAGATGATGAACAACTTGTTCTGTGCCCTTGAACTTGATCTCAGTGAGGCGATCCTACCGTTCTCTTGCACCATTTTTGATCTCGTGTAGTCGTCTGTATGAGTCGCTGATTGATGTTTCCTGTATGATCAACTTCAACACCTGTGAATCAAAGAGATGCTGCTAAATCTTGGAGAGATAAGGTAAACGTTTCACTCGTTTGACAGACTGATTAAAAATGGCATGTTTCATTTGATTTGAAAGTCATGTTGTTTTCAATACAAGGAAGAAAAGAATGTTTATCAAATTTGTTTTACTCTATAGATCAACACTCGATACACGAAAATTATTCATTATAGCACCTGTATGAAATAGATACAAAAATGTTGCAAAATAGCTTAGAGATTGTTTCGAGCTTACGTACCAGAATATCGTTTTTTACTCTTCCCAACGCTTATGTTGAAAAGATTAACGAAGAAATGGTCATTTGTATTATTGGGTGTTTGAATAATTTCGTGAATTGGAAATCTTGTAAGATTTCCCCTCTATGTCGTTGAGTATTGATCTGTGTTTTTTCTCGTGTATACCTTGCTCCTCATTTTGTGAGTATGACTTCTCTTGTGAGAAGTATCTCTTTCTCAAAAATATCAAAAATGACGATGATCACTGATTCGTTGATCTACCAGTAAAACTTGAGGTCTTTTTTCATCCATAAGATCAATTCTCTCACGATGATGAGTGTTATTTGTTTTCCTTCTTCTGAGTTATTATGTTGTCTACTTGTGACGAAGTGTAGACTATCTATGGTATACGTTGGTGTGATTGTTTACTGAAAGTAACGTTTTCTGATGAAACGAGTGAGTTCAATCTTCTTTTTCCTTTTTTAGTCGTGATGTGTTGTGAGCATCATCAGACTATCTAGAATGATGATTGTTTTCTTTTCCAGTCATTATTTGAGTCTGTGTGTGAGTGATTTTGTTGAGTTGGCTTCTGTGGTGATCTATGTTCTCTTTTATGAGGAAATCTATCCATCTCACTATTTCTGTCTTTTGAATGTTGGTGATTCTGACATGTTGAGCAATTTTTCTTCCATGAGCTACTACTCATCGATCATCGTTCTTAACATTCGATGGGAGTTTGTTTTTTTCATCTTGATTGTGGTTAGATGCCGTACGACATATGATCACCTCACTCATGATTTGATGTTGATTGTTGTGAACGTTTGCTAGTATGAAACATCGTGATAGTGAGCTTCGTAGATGAGTAGTCTATATTATTATGTGAGACTACATAATCTCTTTGTTGTGATGTGTTCTTGTCTGATCACTTCTTTCATCATCAATCAGTCTCTCTTGAAATACACTTTTTACCGAATGAGTAGTGAGTCTTACGTTCTTATTTGGAATTCTTCCTGATACGATCTTACAGTGGTGACGATGATGATCTCTCTTTTTAGTTCTATTTTTTGTCGTCTGTATTTTATTGATGATTACAACGATCTGATGATTGTGCGCATACATTATTCATTCATTTTCAGAATTTCTCAAGAGAAAGAGTACACATAGTCGAAATGCAAATGTTCTTTTGTTTCTTGTTTTTCTCTTGTCATTAGTCTATACAAGATCACATTGATTGTATGTGATGGATATGTTGAGTGGATATATCTATTCTCTTCTTCTTCCTGTTCTATGAGTAGCTACCTGTGTGCTTTGTATTGCTGACACGAAGAGACTTACGGTTTTTTTGAACCAGAGGTCAACGTGAGCTTCTAAAAGAGTACTTCCTATGCGATTGATAGCTCTATGATGGTCTGGGTGAATAATTCTTTTTCTAAGTCAACTCATCATGATTGGAATCAATTGATTTGAATGACTTACTTGATACAATACAGTCTTTCAAGTATATTGAATTTGAATAGTAGGTGGGGCAATATTCCTTTTGAGTATTTGATTCTTTCTTTTTCAGAAAAATTTTAGAGAGTTATGAATGTGAGGATATAACTTATCTCATCTGAAACTACATGATATATCTAAGTAAGTCGTTCCACGTATGAAGAACGATTATGTACTAACTCATCAAGATAAACAAGAAGTGAATTTTAGTTAAATGTAACGTGAATTTTGTGTATGTACTTATGAATAGATCCAGGGATTCGTAAGCTTTGATATGGCTTAATAGACAAAGAGTGACAAGTTGTTGACTCATGAATTATCCTTCAATCTCAGAAGAAACCAACAAGAAATGATCAATTTGCAAGAATGGTAGAGCTTGTAGACTTTTTTGATACCATGCTGCATGATTTTCCTATTCAAGCAATTTGAATGGAAAAATTGTTTTTCACTACCCGTAATCAAAACAATGCTGAGTTTGTTTACTGAGCTAGAGGGTGTTTGTGTATGTTGTTTCGTAGACATACGATTCCCTTGTATGAGCGAACACCTCAAGAAATAAAAAAATATGTAACTGGAAATGGAAGTGCAAGTAAAGAACACATGCTCGCTTTTGTTAAAAAAATATTTTCACTTACGGATGATGACATAAAGCGACACGATGCGGCAGATGGATTGGGTATTGCTTTGATGGTGAAAAACAAGAGAGAAAACGAATTGAGGAGGAAGACTTCTTAGGGAATTCTCAAATTCTTAAAAGTGTTGAATATTATTCAACTCTGTGTATCTTACTGGTAACTTTTATTTTATTATACTCGATTTTAATATGCATTTCTCTCGTTATTATCTTTGTTCATTTCTAGCAATCTGTATTTCTTTTTTCTTTTGATCTACGTTATTTGCTCAGACTCCTGTAGTTATTGATGCTTCTGCTGATGCGGAATTACAGATGTTCCTTGATGAGCTTTCAATAAAAGACGGTGGGTGAGCTCCTTCATGTTCATTCACGAAAGAGCAACAAGAACTTCTTATACTCGTGAATAATATGTTTACTGATCATGCAGACACGAAAATTGCTAAGAGATTGTTTGAAACTCCTTCATATCAAGAACTTATCAGTAATTACAGTAATGATTTCCTTTCTACCATACAAGCAACATTAGCTCAATGTAATGGTGAACGAATGCCAATGTCTACATATAATGACCTTGCAGATTTTAGATCATGACTTTTGGAATATATATGAACGATACAGACATTACGTCAAGTAGAGTCTCAAGTAGACGAAACGGATGAGGTTTTTGGTGCTATGGAAAACCTGCGTGATCATATTTTTTGAGATATCTTGGCATTTAATCTTCCTGACAGTTGATACCTACAACAGACAGTAGAGATGGAAGTAGTCTTTAAAATGAATGGTCAAGATGAAAATATTGATGTTTCTTTTGTGATGTGAGGGGAGGGAGTTACTGATATAGAAACTATGGAGATGGCAAGTTCATACGACGCTTGATTAGATCTTGATCTAGATGACTGATATACTGATATGACAGTTTGATGAACAGTGAATATGGAAATTCGTCTTGTCGATGGTCATCTATATGCAAAAATGTCTGATCTTAAGATTGATATGTGAGATACGACGTTTGATTCTGAATGGGAAAGAGAAGAGTTTGATACAACGATGAATATGTTGAAGTTGTTTCAATGAAAATTTATTGATATTCCCCTCCTTCCAGAATGAATGATGGCAGGGATGCAAAATGGACAGATACGTCCAGATCCAATGATGATGATCTCTCCACAGATGATATTTGGAGACCTCAAACAGCAACAGCAGATGATGATTGATATGATTGAACAAGACTGGATGATGACCTATGCAAAGGCTTGAAACACAAACTATCTCTGATTAAATCCAGCTGCATGTGGGACGATGAACGTAATGTGACCATGAATGGTGACAGAATGTCTTTGATTACGATCTGATATGCTAGATGCAACGGATGGTAAATGAATGATGTTTATGGCTATGGAATGAAATAATTCGAGTATGTGACTGACAGATAGATTCATGAATGAAGATGACAAGATGCCTGAAGATCTAGCATATCTCAGAGATAAACCAATCATTTCACGAAATGAACAAAAGATCTTAGAAATCGATCTGCCATTTCCAGATGATATGTGATGACTCAAATATGAGAATGAAAATGTTATGTTGCGTGCAAAATTTCCAGATATGAAATATGACTATGAGACATGACAGATGAGTGAAAGTAGTATAGATCTCATGATGTCTGGTATTCGAAAACCTCAACAGAAATTTCTTCGTGGGACGGTAACTGGAGAAGATATTACTGCAAAAATGGCGTTAGATATTGAATGAGATAGTAGTGATATGAAAGTTTGAGTCTCGTTTGAGATGGAGAGAAACGATGAAAATGATATGCCAGCGATTTCATTTATGATGTCATTAGATCAACAACAGGAATTTGTTGATGCTGCAGTTATTGAAGCTCCTTATGAGTGAGATGTTATTGATATTAACTCACTAATGGATCTTACTACTTGACTCTAGAGGTCCGATCTACTGGACTGAGTTTTAATATGTATATAGTGAGACCGACGAATCAACTATTCGAACTAGATAAGTTTTTTCACCGTCACACTGAGGTGTTTTTTGAGTATACATAGGTGTTCAAGATTGTGTTTTCTCGGTTGCTAAACGTACATTTTATTCTCTTTCTTTTTGTATGAAACGTCTTCTGCATATAGTTCTAAGTCCGTTTCTCTTGTGAGTAGTTATGGTTTTATCTAGTTTTGCTCGAGCTCAATCTGATGAGAATGCATTCATTTGAAGATATCAAGATGATATCTGATCTATAAAAGACCAAGATATCGTAGTAGAACAAACTCCAACAGATCTCTTAAACTCTCCTTTAACTATCTCTTGAGATATTGAGAGACGTACTGAGTTGAGTATTTCTGTTTCAGATACAGGTGATCTTACAGATGTTATTGAAGTTAGTGAAATGAGCGAAATCAGTGAACCTGTTGGTGAAGAAGGTCCTGTCGAATCTTGAGATCTGGATGATATCAGATTGTGAGTAGTTGATCTAAAAAGAAATCAGTGAGTAAATCAAGCAGAGGTTCTCGAGTGACTTTATCTTAGACCTGTAGAGTATGATATATCTGATGGGACCCTGGAAATCATTTGAAGGGATGCTCCTGAGTGATTTGTCTATATTCTTCCACTAGAACACACAGACGTTGAAGTTCATATTGCTGGTTTTGTCTCTAGGACAACCGTAACTCATACATTTACAAATCCCTATGCAACGCCAATTGAAGCGTCATATATGTTTCCTTTATGATCTGATGGAGCAGTAGATCATATGCAGATGCAGATCTGAAACAGAACAATTATCTGATCTATAAAGGAAAAAGAGCAAGCAGAAGCGATCTATCAACAGGCCAAAGCAGAATGAAAAATAGCTTCAATTCTCGATCAGAATAGACCAAACGTCTTTACTCAAAGAGTAGCAAACATTCTTCCAGGTGCAAAAATAGAGATAACCATTTCTTATTTCGAACCAGTAAGATATGATGGAGAATATACGTATATATTTCCTATGGTGGTTGGACCTAAGTTCAATCCATGATCAGTAACTGATCCAACTGATGTTGTTTCTCCTCAAATCCCGTCTCACCTCACTCCGTATGACATTACTATGAACGTGAATCTTGATGCAGGAACACCAGTAGTGAATCTCAAGAGTGAAACTCATGACATCAACATTCAGAAAGAAACTGAGAGTGTCTTAAAGATTACCTTTGCTGGAGATGAAATTCCAAATAAAGATTTTGCATTTACGTACTGACTGAGTAGTGATGCACCAAATTTCTGAACACTCTTTCATAAAGAACCTCAAGATGAGAAATGATTCGTTGCTCTTACGGTCGATCCACAGATAGAGCCTACTGAGGAACAAGTTCTCCCAAAGGAAATTATTTTTGTTCTCGATTCTTCTGGTTCGATGATGGGAAATCCACTTGCAGGAGTGAAATCACTTATGACGCAAACGATTCAATGATTACAAGGGAAGGATTCATTTAATATTATAGATTTTAATAGTGGAGCAGAAGCTCTGTTTGTTGATGCGGTGCCAGTGATTGCTTCTACGAAAGAGCAGGGTCAAAGATATGTTGATGATCTGGTAGCATGAGGGTGAACAAATATGCATGTAGCCTTTGATCTTGCTCTTGAGCAATCAGATGGAAATATCTGAAAAGCTAGGATTGTCGTGATTATGACAGATGGTGATGTCTGAAACGAAGATCAAGTATTGAATCTTTTAACTGAGAAACTATGAAATAATAAAGTCTTTGTATTTTGAGTAGATACTGCTTCGAACACATATCTTCTAGATAAGATAGCTGAGGTCTGAAGGTGAAAATCAATCTATGCGTATAGTTCAGAAGAACTCGATGAAAAGGTCAATGAGTTTTATGAGAGTTTTAGATATCCGTTACTGACTGATATTGAGGTAGATCGATGAGATGCACGTGTCGATAATGTTCTTCCTAGAATTATTCCAGATCTATATGCTGGACAACCATTACGTCTTGTGTGACAGTTTGAACAAACGTGAGAGTCACTTGTTACAATTTCAGGTAAACAATGATCGTTTGATTTTTCAAAAGAACTTACCTTAGTCTTTCCTGAAGACAACAAAAATGATGCATTGAAATCGTATCGATGAAGAGAAAAGATCGATGAAATGTATAAAGATCGTCGTTTTGAAATTGGGAAAGAGTCTCGTGATGGCAGAAATACAGAATATCGTGATCAGAGTAGAGCTGACTTCAAACAGGAGATAACAGACTTGTGAATTAACTACCATATATTGACCGAGTATACCTCATTTGTTGCTGTTGATCATACTGAAGTAGTGAATACGGGTGAACTACTCGGCGTAGAAGTCCCGATCTATGGAGTAGATGGAAAACAGATGCAAGGATCATCTTCATCGTTTGAAGGAGCTGGGGAAGAGGTTGTTACAACAATTACTACTACTACATCAACTCCTTCAACTACTAGTCGTGTGATGGATATAAAGAGTCAGTTGCAATGAACATGATGATCAAATTCTTGACCAGTACCATCATTTAATCTGCCTACGTTTCTTCCTCAAACGTGAGCTTGATTGTAGTATTCTATATGTAGTATTTGTGTTGTGTAAAGTCTAGTAGGGTCTATATATGTGAGAAATTTGATATATAATATATGGATAGGTATAGTAGAGTTGTTACTTAATAACGTCTTTTACTCCTCACCATATATCATATGAAACATTCTTGACATGGAGAAGGTATGGTTCACTTGTTGACCACCTTATGATTCTTTCTACTAGCATGATTTCTTTTGGTTGCACCAGAGAATATTACTACTCACGGTGCGTTGTGAATTATGGCATTTCTACTAGGTCTAAAGACCATAGGGAACCTAATCATAGACTCACACAACAAAATTAATTATCACAGTAAAAAGAAATAGTGACCTAGATGTAGACACGACCATGAAATAAAACTCTCTTTCCGTTTGGGAAGGGAGTTTTTTTTTGTGTTTTAATGTGTTCTTAAGTATACTTATTCTACGTCAGTTTATTTATTCTATACGTGCTATGCAAAGCGATCTGCATTCTAGTTTACTTGAAATATGATTCAAAGATAAAGAAGCCATTATCTATTTGGTAGTTTTAGAACTTTGATGAGCTTCAGCTGCGACGATTGCACGTGTTTCTTGAATTAAAAGAATTACAACATATTCTATTATTCAGAACATGATTATCAAGAATTATCTTAAAGAAATTGAAAAGAATAACGTTAAGATATTTAGTGTTATTGATCCAGAGATCTTATTGAAAGAATTTGAGAAAAAATCGTCAAAATTTAGAGATCTTCTCCCTGAATTTTCTCTTCTTACTGATAATCGATGAAACAAACCAAAGGTTGAATATTTCGAATGAATTGAGTGAATTAAGAGCATGTATGATGATACGTTACTAATTGAAGGAACAGTATTAAAAGCATTTATGTGAACTCAAAATATGGATCTAGATTTAGTTGAATATTTTTATTCTACGTATGTTCCAAAGAGAGTGAAAAGAAACATTAAGGCATTTGTGATATTACCTAGCTCTGATTTGACTCAAAAATATGTTTCTTCATCGGATAAAGAACTTCTTAAAGAAACTATTACTATCTCACATGAAACCTTTTTTATAGCGGATGAGATAAATTTATATGGATGAGATAAAGTTAGTTTTGCAATGTACTCTCCAGATGAAATGTTTTGAATTTTAGTAAAAAGTAAAAAACTACATGATACTTTAGTCTGAATTTTTGATCATTTACGATGGATATATACCGATGGATGAATGAGTAAATAAACATAAGGAATTACCTGATTGATCAAACCGTCTTTCTCTTTGATCAGGAATTCCTTATATCAAAGAACTATTTACCTTGCCGTTAAGAACAGAATGAAAAAATCCAAATATTCATATATCTAGAAAATGATATGTCTATACTTTCGAGTTGTTTTTTGAAGAATCTACAGATACTCTAGTTTGAGATTTCGAATTAGAATTTAGTTTTCCAAAAAAAGTTTCATGAGCATATATTGATCGTTTAAGAAAAGAGAAAAATATTCAGCTTTCTTGTCCAACATTAATTCCGGTTTCTTCTATCAAAAGTACTATCAACAATTCTCCAGCGTATTGGACACCACACTTTAATATTTCACTTGCATCAGTAAATTCATCAATTGATGCAAATGATACGTTTAAAAGAGAGCTAGATCTGTGATGTAAAATTGTTGAAGCATGTAATTATAGCTCAGAGATAGCTGAGTCTATCATTGACCATTATATTAATCAGTTACAGAAAGAAATACAGTTATGAAATTGTGAAGTTGACGATATATTAGATGAAAAAATCTATTGAGAATTTCTTGATTCTAAAAAGTTTAATTTAAGTTATGCATTTTGATGATATAGTGCTAGACTCTATGATCTAATCTTGACATGATCTGAGTATTCGAAATATTTCGAATGAGAAGTAGCTTTAAATTCATACCCAAAGAATTTAGAAGTTTTGAAGCGTTGAGTAGGTCAAGTCCATATAATCTGATGAAGTTGACATTGATATAAGGATATCGAGTCAATGAAATTACTGTTGTGAATAGACTTTTTGGATAAGAAAGATTATGTTTTGAAAGAAATAGATTGAAACAATTCTAAAGTAAT
>CALCME010000105.1 GCA_937965925.1 Candidatus Absconditabacterales bacterium
ACTACTTCCTACTGGTTATTCTAACTATACTGATACTTCCCCTACTTTTTTTAAAGAAATGTTAGAATAATTCTTGCATTACTTTAATAACTGCTTATATAATGAGAAGTTGAGCAATATTGTTTTATATATACTTTTCTATTAATGAAAAATATGAATAATATGAAAAAAGTTTTCTTCTTACTTATAACGACGCTGTTCTTGTGAAGTACGTTTGCGATAGACTTCAAATGAGACACCTTTGTGACAATTGATACGCCAGTTGACGAAACCTTATTTATAGGAGCGACAGAAGTTACTGTATCTACAACAGTTGATGGGGACTTATTTGTATGATGACAACATGTTCTCCTTGATTGAACAGTAACTGAAGATGCACGAATTGGATGAAATACCGTAATCGTTAATTGATCTATTCAAGATGATCTAAGAGTATGATGAAATTTAGTAACCATATCGTGAAGAGTATGAGGAGACATAATGGGATGAGGAAATTCTTTTTCAGTAAAGAATGATGTTCTATGAGATGTGATGATTGGATGAAGCTCTGTTCGTATTACATGAACTATATGATGAGATGCTACTATTTGATCAGAAAAATTATTTCTATGATCACTAATTGAATGAGATGTCGAGTTTGAGTGAGAGGAATTAGAGTTCTGATCTTGAGCAAGAATTGTATGAGATCTAACCTTGCCAGAAAAATCTCTCATATTAGATGCTGACCTGGAGGAGTATGTTTGAGGGGAAATTATTAGAGGAGAAACATTGTTTTGATGACGAGATTCAGAAGCATGACTAACTTGGGAATCTAATGATAAGTCTGAGAAAAAACATCTTGGGCCTAAATTTGATCTGTTTAGATTTCTTTCTTTGATTGCAATGTGAACATTACTTATGTGGTTGATGCCAAACTATATCAAAAAAGCTGGAGAAACGATTCGTGTAGAACCTGCAAGATCAATCTGATATGGTGCATTGCTGTTGATCCTCACTCCTATCGTTGCACTTATTTTGATGATGACGTGAATTGGATCAGCTCTGTGATGATTCTTGATGGCAAATTATATGTTTTTGTGGGTGTTCTTGAGTTTGTTTGCTGTAATCTTCTTTGCTGATTTGATTGTAAGCAGATGGTTCTCAGATGTGAATGCTCATCCTTTACTTGTAAGAGTCTTAATAGTTATTGTGCTCTCAGCTCTTGTTAGTTCATTGCCATATGTTGTTTCCATGATCGTATGATTGTTTGGACTAGGAGCATGATTTATAAATGATATGAAAATTTTAAAAAGGAACTCATAATTTTATAAAATAATATCTACTTTAGGGATGATGGAAGAGATGAAAGAAACTCGAATTCAGTTCATGAGATTTCTTTCTCCTATGAAAGAGAACGGGTGAATTGTCTTGAGATCTTTTCTCAAAGAACTCTCTTTTGCTGTCATACCACTTGTACATATTTTCTTTATACAGCAAGTTGTCGTTGCTTTAGAAACAAATACTCAATCATATTTCTGGGAGAGTATCTATATATACATTTCGATTCTTATTATCTATGAGATTGGGAGTTACTTGATGAGGGGATGGTGACGGGTAGAGACGGTAAATGGTTATAGAAGAATGATACATCATACGTATGTGTGAAAGTTAATTCAGTTAGACAACACGGTTGCTACCTCCATGTGAACCGGAAAGATGCTCTCTATAGTAAGTAAGTGAATGGACGTTCGAGCTATGCAACTACAAGAATTCACGAGAAATAGTATTGTCGTACTCGTGACATTTCTTTATGCATTTGTGAGTATCTTTGTCATGGAAGCTTGGTATGCGGGTATCTTTCTTGTGTCGTATATCTTGGTTCATGTTTTGTGAGTGTATATAAATTCATTCTCTTTGAGATACAGAAGAGGAAGACATGAGTCTTGGACAAAGTACACGGCTCGCTTAGTAAGAATAATTATGAGTAAATATGAAATCCTACAGTCATGAGAAACACAAAAAGAGATTGATGGATTGAATATCTATACTGCAGAAATGGATCAAGCAAATAATAAAATGAAAGATCCTATCCATCGATTTTTTACGCTACCTGAGGCATTTATAAGTCGAACACAGCTGTTAGTTGTCATATATGTATGAAGTAATATATTTTCTTGAACGGAGACGTTATCTACATTAGTGTGACTGTTTTGAATATTTACGCTCTTGTGATCTGCTATTAAGAATTCTATGGATTTTTTCAGAGAGTTTACAAACCAGTTCACGACGATCGAATATATGCGAACATTCTTTGATACGAAACCAACAGTAGCGGGATACAATAAGGGAGATCTGTTCATGTATCATAATGGAAACATTTCTTTACAGAACCTCTCTTTCTGATATGACACTGATTGAGCAAAAAATACGAATATCTTTTCAGATATTCATTTGATATACATTGAGGAACAAAAACAGCTTTTGTATGACCATCATGATGATGAAAATCGACTCTAGTAAAACTTATAGTTTGATATTTGGTCCCTGATGAGGGATCAATACTGGTAGACGATCAAGATCTTGGTAGCGTCTCTAAGAAATCATGGTACTCACATGTATGATACTTGACCCAAGAACCAAATATATTTGATTGAACGATCAAAGAAAATCTCTTGTATTGAATGGGGGAGTGAGTACGTGAAGAAAAGATCACAGAGGCAATACGTCTTTCAAAATGTGATTTTATTTACGATTTTTCTGATTGAATAGAAACAGAAATAGGGGAGCGTTGAATACGTCTGTCTTGATGACAACGTCAACGTTTGGCTATCGCAAAGATTTTTATCAAAGATCCACATATTATACTTCTTGACGAACCGACGTCTGCACTAGATAGTGAATCAGAAAAAGCAATCACCGATGCAATGAACAATTTGTTTATCTGAAGAACGGTAATTATTATAGCCCATAGACTTCAAACGGTTAAGCATGCTGATGATATAATATTAATTGACCAGTGACGTGTTATAGAAAGATGAACTCATGAAGTGCTTATGAAACAGTGATGAAAGTATACGGCTATGGTTGAGTTGCAGAGTGGGTTTTAATATTGTGGATGGGTATCAATTCTATCTGTCTAATAATTTTTACTGCAAATTAGACAACTACAGTGTAAAGTACTTTTATGATAAAGTGTAAACAGATTCGTAAAGAAAAAGCTCAAAAAAATTGATTTCACTAGTGTTTTTTGTAGAGTAGACATATTAGCAGATTTGGTTCACTTCCTTAGAAAAGATGAAAAAAGCATTCTCTCTTCTTATTTTACTTGTGTATATTGTCTTCTCGCAGTTTGCGGTCAAGGCAGTTGCAACTACGCAACT
>CALCME010000106.1 GCA_937965925.1 Candidatus Absconditabacterales bacterium
GAAGACATATCGACATTTGATATGTTTCCTGAATCTATTGAATCTAAGAATTGTTTAACTTCTTGAGATTTTTGATAATCTGCTCAAAGTCTACATGCATGTAAAATAAACTTCTTCATCGAAGTGAAATAATTTTTCTTGTATATCGAATGATCACAAATGTACATAAGGAAAGGTTCCAATGAATCAGTTCATAAATGAAATGATGAAATGTACATATCCAACGTAGGACGATCAAATATTCAGGCAACTAAATGATCAACCGTTAGTTGCATCTGAGAATGATGAAAGATATACTTTATGAGGATATCATGAGGAAGAAGTAGTTTAATAAGACGTTCATCATACTGAGTGAATTGTTTCATTTTGGTGTATGATGAACTGTGAGAAATGAAATCTTGTATCATTTCATCATCTGTTTGATTTCAATGTTCACTAAACATTCGTTTGTAGAAATCTTTATCTCATATTCATGAATTGATCAAAACACGTTGTAAACGAAAATAGACCCTATACAACATAAAGAAAAGATGGACCTCTTGTAAAAGATCTTTTTTCAACGATTCATACACATTTTTATCTAATGTTTCCTCTTTATGTGCTCTTTCTAACGTTAATTTATAAAATGAGAAAAATATATCTAAAAATCGACGATAGTTCTTTTTATCATCAGTATAGGGAAACTGTTTCAGCCTTCATGAAAAGACAAAAACCAGGATATAAATCGTCACCAAAAAATTATAAAAATAAGACCAATGGTAAGATGAAAATATTTTTGAAACATATAAAGATGAGACAAGCGAAATTGCTACTCAAATATTTGATGGAGAATACATCTTCCATCAATTAATATTTGAGACAACGTTATAACTATAGTATGATTGTAGTTCTTTTGGGGTAAGATCCTTTGAAGTTCACAATCATATGTCAACATCTAATGAATCTAGAGATATATCAAAAAGATTTACTTTATAGTTCTCTACTATCTTTCTCGTGATAACAGAAAAAAACTGCTTCGGAGAGACGAATGACAAAAACATTCATACTGGATTAGAATCATTCATGACCAACTCCTTTGGAAGCAGAGCCATAAGAACACGTTGGAATAAGTTCATACTATTTTAAGTGTAATTTAATTTTTCTAATTTCTGCTTCTAAATGTTGAACTTTCAATTTAATTTCAGTCATTTTAGTTTTCTTCTCTGCTACAACATGATCTGGAGCTTTTTGCATAAAATCTCCTGCAAACATGTTTCTCAGTCTTTGTAGAAACTGTTCTTCTTGATCTAGTTGTTTTTGAAGATCCTTCATGACTGCTCTCTTATCTATAGCTGCCTTACCCCTCAATCAGAGTTTAATATCCATAACCATAGCCGTATTCCAATCTCATTCCACTTCTTCATGACTATGAACATAGATAATTTCATCAACATGTAAGATATCACGAACAAGAAGATCATGAGAAGAAACGAGATCATGTATATCTTTATTTGCATGGACAAAGAGATCTACATGCTCATGCTTTTTATTCGTAACTTCTCCTCTAAGTCTTCTCCAATGAGAAATCATTTCCATAAGAAGATTCATCCTATAGTTCTTTTTTCATGATTCTTTCATTACAGGTCGTTTACTTGTGATCAACTGCCCTGTAAATCAAAAATGTTGTCGTAATTTTTCAGTAACAAACGGAAGGCATGGGTGAAGCAGTTTATAATATGTTCAGAGACAATATAAGAGAACAGTATTGGTATGATCAGAAACCTTTATTTTAGATATCTCAATATATCGGTCACAAAAATCATGCCACATAACAGTAATCGTTTGCTGGAGAGCCTCTCACTGCATAAATTTCTCTTGATATTTGTCTACATCTTCAATCAACGTTTGAGTTTTCGAGTATATTCGTTGATCATAAGAATTTAGTTCATCGTAATTATCTACAATTTTCTGCTGAAGATCTTCGTATATTAATCATTCGTCATCGAGATCTATTTTTGAAAGAACAAATCTAGATGCATTTCGCATTTTATTGATAAACTTCCACATGTATTCTACTTTTTCTTCAGCAAATTTCATATCATTTCATGGTGTGTTTCCAGCAAGCAAAGATCATCTTAGTGCATCTGTTCCATATTTTTCTATCAGATCAAGCGGATTCAACACATTTCATATCGATTTTGACATTTTTTTTCATTTTTTATCTCTTACAAGACCATGGAGATAGACATCAGAAAAAGGTAATTGGTCCGTAAGTTCTACTCACATAATCATCATTCTAATCACTCGAAAGAAAATGATATCATATCATGTTTCAAGAACAGAATTTGGATAGAATGACTCCAAATCGGGAGTTTTTTCTGGTCGTCATAACACACTGAACGGCCAGAGACCAGATGAGAATCGAGTATCTAAAACATCTTCTTCTTGAGTATAGACCTTTTTGGGATTTGAACTATCAAAAATGAATCTATACGTATCTCACGACGCAACGATATGTTCTGACTTATCTAAGAGGTCAATCAATTTCTCACCTCAAGAAATCAAAGCTTTCTGTTTAGCAGACTTGTCGTTTCATGATATTCAAGAGACCATATCTGAAATTTCTTGAAACTGATCAAGAAGCTTTTGGACAGAAGATGAGTCAACAAACTTTTGTCTATAAATAGAAATATATGCATCCAACACACATGAATATTGAGGAACCAGACTTGGAGAAAAAAGAACTTCAATACACTGCTCTATACTAAATGGATTTGAAAGACGACTATCAGCAACTACATTGAAAATAATACGACTGAGTAAGGTGTCCTTCAGGTTCTTATCATTACTAAATATCTCATCTTCATCTAAAGCTATCATTTCTCATGCTTCATCATACCAGACAGGAATTCTATGTCCCCATCGAAGTTGTCTAGAAATACATCGTGGTCTTATGTTTTCCAGCCGGTCTCTAAATGTTTTTTCAAATCTATTTGGGTGAATCGTCACATGTTTATCATCCAGATGCATTAGTATCTTTTGAGCAGCTCAAGAAACATCCATAAACCACTGGGTAGATAACAATGGTTGTACTCTACATCATGTTCTTTCACAGTATGGAACACTATGAACATGGTCTTCAATTTTTTCAATGTTACCAATTTCATTCAAATGTTGAACAAAATTTTCTTCAAACTCGTAGACATCTTTTCCAGCAAAGTTTTCTCATGCAAGATCTGAAAAAGTCCCATCCTTATTTATAGCATAATACTCTAATGAGAGATCATGCCTTTTTGCTATCTCATAATCTACTTCTGCATGTGTCGGAGTTATTTTTAATGCTCCTGTTCACAAGTGCATATCAACTGACTCATCAGCTATAATTGGTATAGACCTGTTTATAAGTGGTATTAAGACATGTTTTCCAATTCGTTTTTTGTATCTTTTGTCTTTTGGATGAACTGCAACGGCAACATCGGCAAATATTGTCTCAGGACGTGCCGTAGCAACAGTTATACATTTTCATTTTCCATCCACAAAATACTTAATATAATACATCTTTCCTTCTTTTTCTTTGAAGTTTACTTCAAGATCAGAAAGCACCGTCTTTGCTTTAGGTGACCAATTGATCATGTACTGACTTTTATAGATCTTTCATTCATTATATAGTTTGACAAATGCTTTTCTAACTGAACGAGAAAGATGTTCAGATAAGGTAAATTGTTCTTGAGATCGATCACATGACGTTCACATACGTTTTGTTTGTGATATAATGGTAGATCTTGAATATTCCACCCACTTCCATACTTCAGAAAGAAACCCTGTTCTTCACAAAGAAACAGGATCTATTCATTTTTCTTCAAGTTTACGTTCTACGACAACTTGCGTAGAAATACTCGCATGATCTGTTCATGGGATATAATTGGTCTTTTTTCATTTCATACGAGCAGTTCTCACCATTGCGTCTTCAACCGTTAACATCATAGCATGTCCAATATGCAGCACACCTGTTACGTTTGGTGGTGGCATAGCAATCATGAATGTTCATTCAGTTTCTGTTTGAGAATGATGAGAAAAGGCATCAGCATCTGTCCACTGCTTATAGATATCTTGTTCAAACTCATGTGAAAACTTTTTAGGAAAATCTTTCATAGCGTGTAACAATAGTAAATAACAATTCAAACAACAAAAAAAGCACTGATTAGCAGTAACGTACAGTTTTATGAGTATTTTTCAATAAGTTCAGAAAAAGTCAACTTCCATATTACACAAAATGATGTACCGCTATTTTTGAGTCCAAACGATTCTTTTCCCATCATCCATTTCTTTCCATTCCAGAGCTTTCACATCAATAGGGTCTCCTATCTCATAGAGTCACTTTCGGCTTTCAACTCACACAGGAATAACTAATTGAGATTTATGAAGAAGTCATTCGATTCACTTAACAGTAACGAAAAGCCCATAATTAAATTTCAACTTCACCAGTCATGAGTATGTCGTTCAAAGGTGTATATCGCTAAGAGAAAATTCTTTTCCTCATTTTTTAGAACTTTCCGATTTTGCAAGTTTTTTTGCTTTATCCATTACTTTCTCTGCTTTTGTAAACTTTCTTTCTGATCGAGCTTTTAATAATGATTCCAATTCTCACTTTTCCATAGCATAACGTTGTCTAGATTGTTGTCTAATTTTTGCTCTGATCTCAGCGGATGCTGTTGGATCTGGAAGAGGAAAGGTCTTCATAGAGAACGGCTCACTAGTAACTCCATTTACCATCAATTTAGCATACGCAGTAAACTTTGGCAATGACAGAAGATCGTTTGCAGCTATTACTTCTTTGAACTGTAACGACATCATCGTAGCATCATCATACCCCAATCAAAATGATATTATCGTTCATACATTCCCAAAAATTGCATTCCTCACGTTCTCTTGTATCTGTGAGGTATACTGATTTGCAACGATAAGAGATAAACGATACTTTCTTGCTTCAGAAAGAATACTTTCAAATGAGTCTGTAGCGAAATTTTGAAACTCATCAATGTATAAATAAAAATCTTTTCTTTCTTTAAAGGGAATATCAGCTCTAGACATAGCATCAATTTGGAACTTTGAGACTAGAAAAGATCAAATCATAGATGAATTATCTTCTCATATTTTTCATTTACTCAAGTTAATGAGCAAAATTTTTCATTCGTCCATAAGCTGCCTTATATGAAGACTACTTTTGGGTTGAGAAAATATATTTCTTACAATTGGAGACGAAAGAAATTGTCATATTTTATTTGCAATTGGTCATACCGCCTCATTTCTTTGCTTCTCTTGTCGTTGGTCGTACTCATCACGTCGAAATTTAGTAACGACAGGATCTTTTACATACGTCAACACGTCTTCTCTAAAATTTTTGTCTGTTAGCATTCTCATCACATGCATTAAGGTTGCATTTGGATACTCAAGAATGGACAACATAACATTTCTAAGAATATACTCTAGTCTAGGTCATCGACTATGCTCGAAGAGCTTCTTAAAAATTGAAACTACAGCTGAAGCAATGAGATTCCTTTCTTCTGGAGAATTAACCTCTAGTATATTAAATCATACTGGGTAGTTTGTATCACTCACATCAAAAACAAATACATCATTTGTACGATGAGAAGGAATATGCGCCATCACATCCTCTATCAAATCTCCATGGGGATCAATAACAGCTATCCCGTTATCTCTCAACATATCACTTCTCACCATATTTGAGATAAATGTTGACTTTCACATTCACGTCTTACCAACGATATAGACATGTCTAAATTTATCTTCTTTCTTTATTCAGAACTGGAAATCCTCAGACTTAAAATCAGCAGTTCACAACAACGTAATATCTTCCTTAGCCGTATTTTCAAGCGTAGGGAGATCTACTGGATACGCTAACTTACGATAAGGAATATAGGAAAGACTTTTATTCTGATTAGCTTTAGTAGGAATATGAAACATATTTATGAAAGCTGATATATCAGCATACGTTTTACATTTTTTTGACTTTATTTTTACACCTCACTCTTGAATAAACTTTGAATACACATTTGCTACATTCTCAGTTAACTGCCTCTTTTGAATCTTCTCCAATCATGAAAATCAATATCAAATAGAAAACTGAACATCTCTTCCTGATTGTTTTACTTCTTTCTTTTGCATCTCATCTTTCACCAGTTCTTTCTCCTCTCTTTCTCTTGGAGAAAACTGCTTAACTATTCGTTTAAATATTTTTTTCCATCGAGGAAGTTTTACTTTAAAGAACGCCTCATACTCTATCGTAAGATTACCAGTTTCAGGAATCGCAAAATAAAATGAAAGCACCTCTTTAAATGGATCTACATACGTTCCTCCTCTACTAAACTGATCAGTTCAAAAGAATTCACTTCCAGTTGAAAACTTAAGATGAGACACAAGTGAAGAGAAGATATGCTTCTGTTTTTTTCCCTTACGTTTCTTTGTTGATACTTTTTTTATTTCAGATGATGGAAAGTTTGAATAAAACATATCAACAAGATATATTTCATACTCCTTTGGCAAGCTTATATATAACCTTATTGATTTTTTATTTCAAGATACTGTAAAGTAGATTGGTTCTTGTATACTTGAAAAATTCGACAAAAATCATTGTCGATGAGCAAAAGACAATTCATTATATTGATATGGTTGAAGTTCATACTTCACATATCACTTTTTAGATGAAGGAGAGGGTTTCTTTGAAAATAATCACATACGTGAGGTACTTGGTTCTTAAAATACCGATTCTATACACATTTATTTTAGATAGATATATACTACCTAGAACAAAAAAAAGTGCAACTATTTGCACGCTTTCTTAGCATTTGATCACTCCATATTCACTATTTATATGAGTAATATAGTGACTCTCTAGAGGGAATAAGACTAATAAAGATATCATTCACCAAATTCAACTGAAAATGTAGTCAATCATAACAAATATTGAGTTTTTTCTCCAAGTTTCTCATCATTATTTTTTGTTTGATATGAAGACCACAGATCATCTTTGATAGCTAAAATGTTTTGCAATGTAGAGAATCATTCTACAAGAAATGGAGAAGAAATTACTCAGAGATTTTTAATCCATCGAAGAAGCAACTGCAGGTCTTCTCTTGCATGTTGTTCGGTTTCAGGATTTTTAATAGCAATTCGTGGCTCTTTTCTTTGCATATATTCATTTCAGACCTGAACTAACTTGAACCAATCTCTAAGATATCATGAGTAATTAGCCTCCTTCATATACGTATCAAGTATCTTTTCTTTTGGGGCTCATGGAAATCACACTATCCAGTTAAGATTATTTGAAAGATCATCAACTCATTCAAAGGTTCAATCCTCTGGAGCAAGAATAAATTTTATCTCTTTTAATGATTCAAATAAGTCAGTTTTTTCAATGTCTTCAGATAGTAAATCACATGACGTTATCTCATACTTCTTACACATCTTCAACACTCTACTTACCAGATTACCTCGTCATTTTTTCAAAACATTCTCTCTCGTTGCATGAAATCTCTCTCGAGAAAAGTCTCCGTCATTCCCGATCTTAATATCAGAAAAGAGATAATAGACCAACGCATCTCTTCCATATGTTTCAAGCGTCTCGAGTGGATCGACCACATTACCAATTGTTTTGGACATCTTCTGTCCATCTACTGTAAAATAACCGTTTATAATAAGACTTTTGTTGATTTTTTCTGCTGTTGGTATAGATCATATTTCTTTAGCTACTCAGTCTTTGAAAAAATACCCACTACTCATGAGCATTGCTGGTCGGTAGATACAGTGAAAACGAGCAATATCTTTTCCAATTACATGAACCACTTCTCACTCATTTCGAAACGAAATATCTGTCTCTTCACCAGAAACTGATTGTCAATTTTTTGTAAAATCTTGTGGGTGTTCGCATACGGTTACGTAATTATATAGTGCATCAAACCATATATAGGAAACACTCTTCTCATCGAAAGGCAACGTAACTCAAAAATCACTTCCTTCTCTAGAGATAGAAAAATCTTCTGAATCTTTAGCAAGCGACATAATTTCATTAAACCTATGCTGAGGGAGACAATACTCTCTGTTTTTTGAATAATGATCAAGAAGCACTTTTTTATAGTTCTCCAATGCAAAAAATCGATTCTTTTCAGAAATATGTTCTGGCTCTTTTAGATGATCAGGACAAACCTGTTTTCATTCATGTTCTATAAGATCAGTTGTCTTTTTGAATCATTCACATCAGACACAGTACAACCCATCATAAGATCACTGATAGATATCGCCGTTTTCTTTAGTTTTGCTCAACATCTCTTGAGTAAACGCATGATGAGTAGGATGAGTTGTTCTAATAAAATCAGTATATGAAATATCCAATGTTTCTCGTACCATTTGGTGCTGAGCAGCTATCTCATCGAGAAATTCCATAACTTCTTTCCCCTGTTCTACAGCTTTCTGAGTCATTTTTTGACCATTTTCATCAGTTCACGTACTGAACTTCACCTGATACCCTAGCATCCTCTTTGTCCTTGCCATTACATCGCAGATAAGACTTGTATACGCATGACCTATATGCGCTGGACCGTTAGCATAGTAGATAGGAGTGGTGATGAAGAATTTTGGTTGAGACATAATTGATACTAATAACTAAATTATTACATATATACAGTTTAGCCTTCAGATGTAAACTACAAGAGAACTAAATTCAAATTAATTACCAAAAGTTTTCTAATCATTTTTCTATTAACACTTCCTTTAAGACTGACTCAATAAGTGAGATCACTTTTTTTTCATTTGTAGGATACAACAGATTCGATAATTCTGTCTTAAATTTACTTTCAAATTTCATCATAAAAATATGTCTTTTAGATATATTTGTATGAGCATTTTGTTCATCATCAAGTAGATCACTTATTCGCCCTTTAAGATTCATTACTAATTCTTCTCAATTTTTTTTATCAAAAACAAATCTAACAACTTCTGAAGTAAGTTGTTTTTTCTTTCGCCTTTCTCTACTAAGGGGTTCTTGTTTAATTTTGAGCTAAGATAAATATGTAAATTTTCTATTTTAATACGAATTTTCAAGTCTGAATTCACTCTTGATGCAATTCATTAACAAATTCAGAAGTCTTATTTGGAGTACTTCAACAACAATTTCATATTATCTCTAAATTAGGATTGTTTCTAACTCTTTGTGCTGCTTTTTTTCAATTTGAAACTTTTCAACATTCAATTCAACATCAATGATCAATTTTTCAGATTATTTTCTCAGCATCATTTGGATAACTAATAATAAAATCTTTTCAAATTTCTTCGTTCAAAATAAGCTCATCAAATTTTAGATATCATTTATAATCATCTCAACAATTATTTCATAGTCAAGAAACATATCATCAATCAAGTTCTTTAAGTATTTTTCCTGCTTCAATATGAGATAATACTCAATAATTTGGATCATTTATTACTAATCAATAATCTTTATGTGAAAAACCAATAAATGTAACAAATATACGCATATCAAATTCTCTACAAAGATGAGAAAGAGCAACAGCTTCATTTATGCTATTTGTTGCTTCAGCATGTATTCAAAGTATTCAATCTTTGTGCGATTTAATTGACTCTAAGCAGTATCTTATATTTTTCTTTGCTTCAGCTACAGATAATTTTAGTGGCTTACTATATTCTCATTGAGATCAAAAGTTAACCAAGATATCTGTCTCTTCTTTTTTTCTATCAATGAGCTCTCAAGTAAGATCCGATAATACTCAAATACATCTCTTGTTTCGAAATTCATTTCTTTTTGAATAATAACTTCAACGATATCAATGAGGTGAAATAATATTAGCTCAACTCTTTTCGTAATCTAACATTGTTTTTAATACAAATTCCTTTCACTCACTTCACATTTCTGCAGCCACACGAAATGATTCATTAGTATCTGCAGATACTTGTTCCATTCTCATTGCAAATTTTTCATTCCCACCAGCTAATCTCAAGAAATAATCTTTAGAATAATCATCACATAACTTCGCTCATGAGTTTCATATTACAGATACCTTAGGTTGTTCAACTCCCATTATAAATAAATTCAATATATAAAAAAAACATCTTCCCAACAGGAAAGATGCTTTTTAGACCACGTAGAAGATCTACGCGGATTACCCAAAGAAACATCTTTCCTCTTTTGATAAATAGAATTACTTATCAGTTGAGGTAGGAATTGGCACCTACTTAGTGATCTACTATGAAGTAAAACGCTAAGGGTTGCCGGGGTAGTCAACGAGCCTAATCTCTCGTACCCTCTCTCGATATATACTCTATGCAATGCACAAGATTTTTTCGATTGACATATATATAAACAATGTCATCGATTTTTCAAGTACTTTTCTCATGCTTTTTTCTATGTGTATTCTATGAGGCGGTAAGAAGACTTCCTTGAGAAGAGATCATCTTATGCATCTGAAAGATTCTTGGTAATGATTTCTTCTACTTGCTCAGGAGGAAGAGCTCAGATAAACTGATCAACTACTGCTCCATCTTTGAAGAGCGTTACTTGAGGAATACTTCTCACCGCATATTCCATCGAGATATCTTGATTCTCAGTTTCATCTACATTGATCTTAACTACCTCTACTTGTTCCGGGTACTTTTCAGCGAGATCATGAAGAACAGGACCAAGCATTCTACATGGACCACACCACTCTGCCCAGAAATCAACAAGGACAAGCTTCGTACTCTTATTAATGAGCTCATCAAATTGAGCTTTTCCAACTACATCAGTTACCATGTATATCTATAGGAAAATGTAAAAAACATCCATATGGACATGGATGTTTTTACGGATGCACTACTAATATTGCAAGTAATATATTAGATATCACATTTTTTACTCGATTGAAGATGTTTGATATCAGTTATGTTTCTATGACTGGAAGTAGAGTTTTGTTACGAGAGATTTCAATACGTTCATAAACTTTACTCACATATCAACAAATCACTTAACAGCTATCACCTCAAAATGTTCGAGAGATTGTAGTCATGTTTTGATTCTTATAAGAAATTTTTGAGAATTTACTTCAAGTACAACCTCGTGCATTTTTTCTTGGAGCTGAACGAAATAAGCCTTTACATGTTGAAGTGTCAGACCACCGTTAATATCTTGACTACTATACGTAGATTGTAAGAGAGTTGGCTGATGAGTCATAAGAGAAACGATCAAAAGTAAAGCAATACATAGCACTTTCATTTCAGGAACTATTACTTGAACAGTCGAGTTGTATTCTTTTCAAACTTCAATACAACAGACAAAAGCAAAGATTACTTATGGAAACTTTAAGATAATTCATTTAGAAACTAATCGATATTTATTTTAGTTACAATCCTTTTCCTAAATGAATTTCAAGAGCTCATACCTAAATGAGATAAGCATAAAGCTAAAGAAGCGGAGACACAAAGTTATCTTTTCCAAAGAACTCAAGAGCCTTATACAAAAAGTCATGACCTCTGAATACACCGACAAGAAGGCGTATAAGCAGATTTACTATCTCAAAAATAAAGGTTACATATTGTCAATCAAAAAAGACATCTTCTATATCAAACTCCCTGAAGATCACATTAGTGAGGATCTCATACTAGAAGACTGGTATCGATTTATTCTACATCATCACTGCAAAGGACGCACCGATAATAAACGATATATCTGAGGACTTAAGGCTCTAGAGCTCTCTCAACATAATTTCTCGATCCCTGAACATATATGGATTATCAATCCGGCAAGGCAAGCTAAAGAAGTAGTAGTAGCTGATAAACAACTTCAATTTAAAAAGTACTCAACAAAAAAAATTGATCACTTCAAAAAATTTAAGAAGCATACTGATAAAGTTAAAATGTGAAAATATAGCTTTCCCTATGCGATAAAAGAACTCGCTCTACTGGAATCATTATTCAACTATGATGAATTTCATGATCGCTATGCATACGAACTGATCAAAAAAATCATCAAAAAAACCAAACATCTCGATCTCATGTGCATAGAAGATATCCTCAAACTTGGAAAACATCACACCTCAGTCAATAGACTCTACAAGATCTGTAAATCAAACAACAAAAAACTTGCAGAAGAACTCCTTCCTCTGATAAAAAAATGGAGCTTCGTCTTAGATACGTAAAACGAGACACGAAGAGATACTGATAAATAACTCCGTGACAGAACGATTCAACATATTAAATCAAATATACAATCGACGTTTAATCAGATCGAAATCGTATTAGGATATTGATTTTGAATCTAGACTATTATTTTGGTTTTACGTCTCGCTGAGACTCAAGTGAGCACCAATATATAGGAACAATATACTACAAAGTAAATTGTTCCTAAATTCTCTATCAATGTACAATCATTTTAGCATATAAACATCAACAATGACAGAAAGTACCCTCTTATATCAATGAGTATCTGGAGCATACTCTCATCTATCAGCAGAGAATATCTCAAAAGAACTCATATGAACAAAAACCAAAGAAATCAGATGATGTGAATCATTCGATCAGATTCGAGACCTCATAGATGAGTGACATATCTGAATACTCCCTATAGAAAATTCATATGCAGGAACTATTCATCGCAACATCTATAACTTTCTCATTCATGATTATAAAATCATCTGAACTCACACTCAAGATATAGATCACTGTCTTCTAAGTATCACAGGAAAGCTCAATGATATCAAACAGAGCTACTCACATCCACAAGCTCTCGCACAGACCTACCAGTACTGCAAAACCAACAATATAGAACAAATTCAATGGATCGACACAGCAGATGCAGCACACATGGTAGCGGAATCAGGAGATAATACATTAAGTGCAGTAGCCTCATCAAAGGCTGCTGAAATATATGGACTACAGATAGCAGATAGCTCTATTCAAGACCAGTCATGAAATCAGACAAGGTTCCTTATTATTACTCAAAAAGATTCTCCTGTAACATACAAAAAAACCGTCTGAACGACGGCTTTACTGTTTCATGTACGCAATGTGCCAGGAGTACTCTACAAGTGCCTGTGAGCGTTCGCAACCAACTGAATAGACCTCACCAAGATAGAATCACTCCCCTCCCAGAAAGATCCTTTCACCTATATGTTCTGGGTAGAATGCTCAGCACATCTAAACGATGATCGTATGAAGTGAGCATTGGAAGAATTAGAGTTCTTTACCACTGAGGTGAGAGTGTTAGGGGAATACTAATCTTCTCTATTCAAGTCAAGTTCGTTCGGGTTTAAAAAAACCACCTATTTCACCTCCACCCCAGTATAAAACCATCTTATAATCTCATCAGCTTTCACTCCAGCTTCTGCAAGACGAGCTGCTCAGTTCCCAGACATCCCTACTCCATGTCAGCTGAATTTTCCAGAGTCACACGAAGCTATGTCTAGCCTACTCTGGAGCCACGGAGTATCTACTCGACCAAATTTTTCCTTACCAGATCGAGTGAATCATCAGCCACAGTGATAGTATGGCAAGATCACGATCTGATCACGATAGGTCACCCATGTATCACTCAATGATCTCAGTGCTTCAAACCAGCTTGTGACTGTCTGCTCATACCCATATCAAACGTACTTTTGCATCATACGTGGATCATCTATCATCGTATAGATCGCATCAGCCGGAACGGACGGATGAAGATTTTTTCATTCTATGTAATGGAGCGTATAGTTTTTCACAGCTAGGAGTATTGCCTTCACCTTCTCGATATGGTCTTGATCGTTAGTTTCAGCTACACCAGCTCGATAATCATACACATCCAGACTATTTACCACTACCCAGTCAGTAACCCACCCGTTGTCCAAGTGCCTATATTGCTCTTTCTGGAACGTAAGATTTCCTCTAAATCTATTCCAAGGAATTCAAGCAAAACTTGCTCTTCCATAGTTCTGTACAGTGATAATACTCTTATTCAGGATATCTAATGATTGGATTTGATACTGATCATTCCCTATCGTTACCGTCAAATTATCTCCAATTGCAACGATATCAAAAGCCGAGACGTTATTCACTCTTTTCTGTTCGTTCATCACAAGATCACATCCACTCTGACATGAGATCGTCCATTCACGAAATCAGGTCGTAAGCTCATACAGCAACACATCTACAGAAATATCTTCAAGTCTCTGGATGTCATCTACAAAAATATCATGACTCACTTTCTCACTCCTAGCAGGAACGGTAAGTGATCCATAGGTGTCAATATATGTTAGTTTACGCAGTTGCTGGAGCTTAGACAAGTCTTTCTCTCGAACCAGTACAGCCGTTCATAGTCAGACACGATGCTGATCTAGATCAGTAATCTGAAAAGAAACAGTACCACTAGCAGCATATCATGTCCTCTTTAGTTTCATATATACCACTCTTCATTTTGTCGTACAGGAGACAAGTTCACTCTTTGTATCATTTACCTCACATGAAACATTTCCAGATGAGTCAAAAGGGATTTTCACTATAGCTTCATCATCGCTCGATCGTACTGGCTCACTATCAGATAGAAATTCAACATCATCAAAAGAAAATGATCATGTCGTTCTAAAATACTGCAAGAGGACTTGCACATTCTTCTTCAACTGTGGGATATATGAGATCACGAAATCTCCAGGACATGATGTTGTTCATATATGCGTATGACCTACAAGACTATCTAGCTGATGTGCTTCTATATATGGACTCGTATCTATTGGAAAATAATATGACTGCTGCGTGTATGGGTAGATATCATACGTCCAGCTCAAAGATGTAGTAAGCTCAGTCAGTGACGTGAGCATTTTTTGCGTTGGTTTCTCTTTCTCAAAGTCTCAGATAAGTGCTATTCCGACACTTGGAGCATTATTCCGCTTTGCATGCGCTCAGATCACTCACGCTCCTCATGCTCTTCACTCATAGATATTCCCTTGCGAATCTATAAGAAAATTGTACCCGATGTCTCATCGTCAGTTGGAAAACGTATGTTGTACTTGAAGTTCTTGGAGATAAGATTCAGCTTCAGTTCTCGTGGTTGGGGTAAAAGATGCTGTATGATGGATGACAATTTTTGTCTTCTTATCCTTATAGGTCTGTGGTCGTCGTAGCGTTTTTCCGTCAGATGTCTTCACAATACCATCCGCATATGGTCATCGTTTCTCCAATGAAAAGTCCTGAAAATCGAGATCGTGGACATTACGTTTTAGTATCCATGCGTTTGAAACTTCATATTTTTGTCTACTGTCTTGTTGTTTTTGAAATGCTCACGTTGTATCTGCATAGGTTCATTCTTGCCAGAGTTCATACTCAGCTATATTTAGTTCCCACCAGTCGTAGTATGGATGATCTTCAAGTCTCCAGGAGTCTTGTGCTCATCGATCAGCTCTTGATATAATATCGACACCAGGTAGATTCCAGTCTGCAGCAAAACCCACTCCAGAGAAACAACACAAAAGAAACAAACCTCAACACAGATACGTCCAGAACTTTTTTATATACGTACTCATTCAGCTGTTGAGAAAGAATAAAATCCTCTTCATAGTAGAAAAAAGATCACTAGTATCAAATGAAGATAATAGTTTTTCCTCATTCGTTCAATTTCCAGTAATTTAATCACTTTCACTAACATGTATATACACCTCCACGGGCACTCACATTATTCTCTTCTTGAAGCCATAGGACAGCCAAAAGATATCGTAAGAGAAGCAAAGGACTATGAGATGACGGCTATTGCTCTCACGGACTATAATGGACTCTACGGAGCGATAGAATTCTATTCAGCATGCAAGAAAGCTGAGATAAAACCAATCATATGAGTAGAACTATGACTTGTTCCTGACGCATCTGTGAGAAAAAAAGATGAACATTCATGAAATATCGTCTTGATCGCAAAAGATGAGGAATGATATGCGACACTGCTCAAACTCACATCAGAGTCACATCTTCACGGATGGAACATCAATAAAGCAAGAATAGACATGAAAATGCTAACTCACTACCATACCTGACTTATTGCTCTCATGTGATGACCAGGATCATCTCTCGCAGAAGCCATACTGTCTGGATGAGAAGCATCAGCAATTGAGCATATAACTCAGATCAGTGATCTGCTTTGAAAAGAAAACACCATACTTGAACTATGCGTTCAGGATGAAAACAAATATTCAAACATCAAAACAATCAACAGACAAGTAGAAAAACTAAGAACTCACTTGGAGCTCACCTGTGTTTGCAGCAATAATTATCATTATATAGATCAGACAGATCAAGAAGTATTTGAAGTAGCACTAAATATCAAAGATGGAAAGCGTATGTTCGACGAGGATAGAAGAAAAGTTACGCTCGAGCAATACATCATGAACGAAGACGATATTAGAAATCAGCTAGAGAGTAACTGATACGAAGCATCTCTTATCGAAGAACTCATATGAAATACTCAGCTCGTTGCCGATCGTTGCAACGTCAACATCCCCATGTGAACGATTCTCTTCCCGAAATATGAAAGCCCAGATCAGATCAAGGATCTGTATGAGAAACATAAGGGAGAGATGATTGAAGAGTAGGAAAAACAACTAACTCCAACTATAACTCGAAACATACCCTACGTTGTGTTCCGCTACCAAGATATACACTAACGAAGAGGTGTCGAACGCCGAGCGGGACGCGTGAGACTAGGCGTTTTTTTGCTTCTTTTTGGGGCTATGCCAAAAAGAAGATAGAAGCAAAAAAATCGTTGCAAGAAAAGTAGAACACCTCGAAACTACACACATACTTGAATAAAGTTTTGACAAGTCACCGCTTTAAAGTATATTAGAGACTAATACTTTTAGTAATACAAAAACAAAAGAATGGAACTATTAGAATCAAATCTATTGATTTTTCTTACAGCCCTAGTTGGCTTAGTTAGAGAGATAATTAAAGATTAGAAATCATTTAAAGAGCAAATATCTGCTCTTTTTTTTATAGTTTCGAAACTAGCCACTCAATACTTCTCTTAAACACCTCCTCCTGTTTCCCATATTCTTGAAACGAATGAGATGTTCACTCAATTAGAGTAATTTTCTGATCTTGACGCATATTAGCTGTTTTCTTTCGATGATCGTAGTAATACTCACATTCTTGTGAGAAGAAGCATAGATAAGGAATAGATATTTTTTTCATATAATCATCAGATTGCTGAGTTATCTCATCTACATATACTGACGAAAGTATAGTTGGGATTGATCACTTTTTTATATATCTATCATCAAATTTTTCTACATGCTGTAGAAAATTAGAAATTCATACAATTGATGGATCGACTCATACAATCCCATCAATATGATTTTTATCTACTAAAAAACTTAATAATCATCAAACACTATGTCACAAAAGAAATATCTTTTCATACGATTTCTCCATGTCTAGGATAACATCTTCTATTTCTTTCACTTGACTGTAAAATCATCTTGAATCCAGAGATCTAGATCAAGAATTATAAAAATTAATTCTTAATGAATCAATTTCATATTTTGCAAGCTCAACTGAGCATCATCTGAGTAGTGAGCTATGAGGAATTCAAGCAAGTCAGTGGAGAAGAATACAAAGAACATCACTTCATCAATCCCAATGAAATCACGTCACAATATCTTCTCATACTGATAGCGAATAGATGGTTTCTTTCATAGACTGATCGATAATCATAAAAACCTACTCCACATCATACAAAATATCTCACCAT
>CALCME010000107.1 GCA_937965925.1 Candidatus Absconditabacterales bacterium
TTTGAATTCTCTGAGAACTTTGACAAAGCAATTGAGGCAAAAGTACAAGCTGAGCAAGAAGCACTCACTGAAAAGAATAAACTTGAACAAATTAAATATCAAGCACAGCAAAAAGTAGAAACGGCTAAGGGTGAGGCAGAAAGTGTCTTGGTAAATGCGAAAGCAGAAGCAGAGTCAAACAAAATCGTAGCTGAGTCACTAACAGAACAGTTTGTAAAGTATAAAGGTCTTACGCAGTGGAATGGTGAACTACCTAAGGTAACCAGTGATGCAGGATTACTTCTTCAATGAGAATTCTAATTTCTCTTATTTAATTTTATCAACTCTTGTTCTCAAATGAACTATCAGTACGGACTTCTTCTTCTCATTTGAGTAATTTGTATCGTCTTACTTGATGCTATCTGAATTACGTTACTGAATAAGTACTTCTTCCAAGAAATCATTTGATCGATTATGAAACCAGATATAGATCGAGTAGCTGCCATTATTACGTGGATTTTGCTCGCTGGGGGGATTCTTATGTTTGTCGTGACATCAACTGCTGTTCAGGATGCATGAGACGCGTTTAGTCTTGGAGTGATGTTTGGATTGGTTGTTTTTGGTATCTACGAGTGAACAAATCAAGCATTGCTAATTAAGCGAAATCGAACACTTGTGCTGGCTGATGTTGCTCGAGGAATGATCTTGTGTGGTACGGTCAGTTGGGTGTTATGGAATGTCGCAACAAAATATTTTTGAGTGTAATGTTTGATTAGATTCGTTTAATGCTGTTATCTGAATTTATTTAACATCGATCAATATCTTTTTCGTTGTTTGTTTGTTTCGTTGTATCTCAATCTCTCCATTTCAATTCTCTCAAGCACTCACTACCACTTGCTTTGTTCCTCAAATGATAAACTGAAATCCATCAACAAAGGTTGATATGTTACCGGTTGTCTTAAGTGAAATTGGAGCATCTAGCATTCAGTTGATTGGATTTCATTCAAGATCAGTTACAGATATTGTTAGTTTTGCAAATGCTCAAGCTCTCACATCAAGCGTATCCATAGTGCTCTGTATCAAGTAGTTTCAAATTTGAGTTGGTCATTGAGTCTGACTTTTGCTCTTACTTTTTTCTCAATTTGAAGGATGAGTTTTTCAGATGACTGATGGCGTTGTTTCAGATACAGCCACTATTCTTGGTAGCGATTCTGCAAGCTTCAGTGTACTGGTAGGATTATCTAGAACTACCTCAATTTCATCCATATTAATAGTTGCAACGTTTGGAAGTGTTGACCATTTTGTAGAGACATTTTTCCATCATGATTGATCTTCAGATGATGATATTCCCTTGTTGTTTTGTATATTCTCTGAAGTAATAAGTGGTTTTGTTGTATTTTTTGTGGAAACTGATGTGTCTTTTCTAGGTACCGAAATAGTTCATATGTTACTTCTTAGAAGTGCTAGTGGATCAAGTGTCGCTTTCTCAAGTTCGTCTGTACATAATCCATTTTGAACTGCACTCATATATCCCGCAGAGCATCAATAGTAACCATATGGATGTGAAGGACTCTCTTGTGTAGTGATTTGGAAGTCTATGTGATTTCACAGTGGTCACATAGTAAATCAACTATTTCAGATTGTTCATATATTTTGTCATGCAATTACGAGCTCTCATTCTGTTACGATGATTTTCTCCATATGAGAGTAGTTTGAATAGATTATTTCTCCGTTTTCTAGGTAGTGCTTAATTACTACAGCATTTCAGAATCAATTCATCATCTGTGCTTTGATAACTTCTCCTTCTCATATAGCATACAGTGGAGTTCCCTTTGCGGAGACGATATCTACACCAGGATGCCCTCAGAAATCACTATGTCAGTTCTTGTATGATCCTTTGTAGAGAACAGAAAAAAGGAGTTTATCTGTTGTCATACCGGGTGACTTGAATACAGTTTCATCGTTGGGTATTGTGAAGTCTCGTTTACATTCTTGTGAATGAGAAGATCGATGTTGAGCTTTGCATGCAGGATCTGATATCTGTTGTAGAGGGAGTTCTCGAGCAAATAGATGTTGTGCTCCTCACAGCATAGTAAGAAGAAAGACAGGGAAGAAATATTTCATGTATGAGATTGAATAAAAGTACTTCTTTGTTTCTTTGTATATCTTTGATATTTTGTTCAGTTGATCTACTGTATTGGCAAAGAGTGTATTTGTCGAAAAATAAGCCTCTTTTAGTTATTCTGTATTTGACATATTATGAAAAAAATATTTTGAGCGATATTGCGTTGGTGTGCACAACAATATCTACACAAAAAGAAGCCTTACATAATTGGTGTTACCTGAAGTATATGAAAAACGACATGTAGAATGATTATTGCTCAGGTTCTTCAAACATCTCTTCCAGATCTTATCATTCGTACTTCTGAGAAAAATTTCAATAGTGAGATTTGACTTGCTCTTTCCATCTTAGATGTATCATCATTTTCTCCAAGTTTCTTTGGATCAATCAAAGCTTTGATTCTAGCATTTTCGCATGTATTCACTTGACCAAAAGTTGATGTTCTTGTGCTTGAATATTGAATAGATTGACCTGGTGATATGGATGTGCTTTTGGAGATAGCTATCCCTGATAGTGCAATTTTTACCGGACTTGATAAGGTTCATAGTACTCATTTTGTAAGTGTAGACGATATTCTCGAAGAGAAAGTAAAATTACTAATCGCAACAAAAGATGTTGTTTTTCTTCCATGAAATACAACGGTTATAGCAAGATATATGGAGAGGATTTCTGCAGATGTTCTTACGTATGGATTGAAACAGGACACTAAGAATGATATATGATTCACGTGATACGAGTTATTTCAGGATGCATGATGAAGAATTCTTACTCGTTTTCACTCTCAACAAGAAAACGAGGAAATTTCTCTTTATGAGACCACAGTTGTGTGAGAAATTTCAGCCTGATACGTAAGTTTGGGGAGTGAAATTGCTATGATTGTTTGAAGAAGATTGACAGCAGAGGTTATTTCTCCTGATTTTCTTGAAATTGCCTCTCAGAATTGAAGGAATACCATGTTTGAATGAATAGAATGATCAGTGTTGATTGATAGTACGTATAATGCAGCACCCAAGAGTATGAGTCACATGGTGAATGAGACGATTAAGTTACGTAATACGATGTTTCCTGAGTATCAGTTCATTTATTGTTTGTGAGATATGAACGAACTTGGTGAATTTGCACAAGAAGAACATAGAAAACTTGCTTCACAGATCTCGCAGTCCGCAGAAGCTATTTTTCTTATAGGTGAACATACTCATACGTATACATATGATGAACTCAAAAAAATCTGATCTACAATGTCTCGTGTGTTTTTGTGTGATGATGCTCATCATCTCTGAAGAGAGTTGGAGAGTTTTCTTATTGAATCACCAGAGCAGTATATAGTCCTTTTCAAAGCGAGTCAGTGAGGTTTATATCTAGAAGAAGCTTTGCCTTATGTGATGCTTCATCAAGATGATTGTTCACGTTTGTGTAGACAGGATGATCGGTGGAGGAGAAAAAAGAAGGTATTAGTCTAAGAAAAAGAGACTATTTTATTTGATAAAGTGATGCATATATGTACACATGTGTGTAGAAGTCTGAAGTTCTTTTTTATATACCTTATCTCATTTTTCATATGAAGAAATTGCTTACTTTAGGTGTCGTTGTCTGTGGTGCATTATTATTAGTGTGATGTGGAGGTAAAAAGTGATGATCGGCTTGAGGTCAACCACAAGTCTGTATTAAATCTATGTGTTTTGATGTTGAAGTTGCAAAAACGGTTCAAGATCAGCAGGATTGACTTCAATGAGTAGAGGAACTTGGAGAGAACGAAGGAATGTTATTTGCATTTGATGCTCCAGGAGTTCACGAGTTTTGGATGAAAGACACCTTGATTCCTTTGGATATGATCTGGCTAGATGCAGATGGTAAAGTACTTTTTGTAAAGGAATACGCAGCTCCATGTAACGAAGAAGATTCTGCAAAGAATGACTGTCAAAGGTATGGTCCTCCTGTAGGAACACAATCAACATATGTCTTAGAAATTAATGCAAACAAGACAAGAGAAGCAGGAATTTTTGAGTGAGTAAAATTAGATATGTATAATGTAGAGTAAGTTACAAGAAACTAGAAGCAAGAAACTATAGCTTTTGTAAGGATAAGACACACGCTTAGTGTGTCTTTTTTTTCTGTTACTTCTTTTACAGATCAAATTTCTTTATCTCAGCAATTTTTTTTCTGATTTCTGGAGTCTCTCAGATGAGAGTGAGAATGTGTTCATACTTAGAGGTTATTCTTCCTAGAATCTCAGAATAGTCGTCATTTGTAAGTTGAATATGAATATAGTCTTTTGTAGAAGAAAAAAGATGTTCGAGTTTTTCGTCAAAACCTGTGAGTTCTGTTAGAATATCAGTTTTGTCCTTCTCAAAGATCTGCATGTCTTGACGTACATTCATGCGAAGGAATGTACTATGGTCTTTGAGTTGATTGAGTAAGGTGAGGTTTTTTTGATCACGCTGTGAAGTTTGTCGTTTTTGTATTCCCCAAATGAGAAGGGCAGATAAAAGAATTAGTCAAACGATTATTTGCATATAGACAAGTTTCTGACGAGCTCCTTGTTCTGCTTTCTGTTCTTCATAGAGTCTCACTGATTCAGTTAGTGACGTTACAGTACACGTCGAATCGTTATAGAACGAACATCTTTGATTCAAGAAAGTCTTCAGAGATCAAAGGTATGCTGTAATTGCTCACTCCTGATCTCATGATTGGAGAAACCTTATTGCTTCTTGTTCAAAACTAAGTGCATCAGCTTTTGGAATAACGTTTAAGGCTGAATCTCTCACACTTGTTTCCATTTTTCTTGAAGCATTGTTTATCACAAAGACGAGATCAACCCCATCATCAAGCTCATCCCTTATACAGTCAGAAAAATCTTGACGTAATGCACATCTATCACCTGATTCTAGAAGAACTACATCAGTGTTGAGCTGATAGGTGGCGTTTATTCTTTCAAGTTCTTGTGAAAGTGAATCAGATGAGAAGTTATACAGATTTGCTCCAGAAGCAGATCAAAAGAAGAGTATAGACCACAAGAAGGGGAGTAATCTTTTCAATGAAGATAATGTAGTCATACGTAACTGATGGTGCAAAATACAAAAAGTAGTGATTCTGTCATGTTATTTATTCGCTCGCTTGCCAGAGAAATCTTGGGTAATAATCATGTGCTGTCCGAGAAAATCGCATCTGAGTGAAGGTGTGGAGTGTTTCTCAGTCTCTTTCTACAGTTACCTTTCCGTTGTTGAAATTGGCAACGTAGTTTCTTCATTCTACGAACATTGATGCTTTTTTGACTTCTCTAAGCTGTTGTGCTACAAATCATAACGAGACAAGATGGTCAGTATCATGGACAACATATAAAAGTTCTTTTTTTGGTAAAGAAGGATCTATATTTGTTACAGGAAAATAAAGCTCATCATTGTTGTTGTAATCTCCATAGGGATTCTCGACAGTATAGTCTCTTTCATATCCAGTTTCATTACTTAGTATGAGTCAGGTGGGATGGATTTCTGAAAACTCTTGGAAAGACAGAACTGCACTTGGAATGTATGTAAGATCATAGTCTGTATATGTACCAATTACTCATCTTCAAAGTGCTTGGGACCATAGTGTTTCTGAACGACTATCATACATCAGTAAATTAGAATTATAGAGTTTTCAAGACACTCAAAAAGTAACAATTTCTCAGTCAACCGTACGATCAAACGCAATTGCGGTTCAACATAATGGACAGAACGTTACTGCGATATGCTTTCATCATACTATATCATTGACTATTTCGTGTCGATTAAGGATATTGTACGGGTAGAACTTTACTTCAAATCCAAGATCTATACTTATTCATTGAATATCTGGAGAGATATAATCTCTTTCTTTTGCTTCTGACAAAGAGATAAATGCAGGATTGGAAAGAGAAGGAATTCAATCCTTAGGTGGTCATCAAGAAACAACTTCTGAAAGTGGAATAGTTCTTATGTTTGTCTTTGTATCTAAGTAAAAACGCTTTAATCAAAATTCATCCGATTCTCATTTGATTATTGAGAGTTTTTCTGTGAGTTTTGTGTTTATTTGACGTAAAATTGTAGATGCAGTTGCATTTCAAGCGAGACGCTTCTGTGCAGCTGGTAACACCGATTGAATTTTTCTCAAAATCACAATACGATCTTTCCGGGATCATTGAGTTACAAATTTTTCCACTGCACGATCAACTTGACGATTCGTATAAGAATTTTGGGCATATACTGGACTAGATCAGACTACCAAATATCAAAAAAACAATATACTTATGAAGAAAACATATAGAGCGTTGAAATCTAGAGCTCGTTTATTACTGGTTTTTTGTAACATTATGTACAGACACTAAAACATATGCTTTATAGTATACAGAAACTAATCTCCAAAAAAAGATCTTAGACTACTTAATCTTAGACTACTAAAAGTATTTTATACGCAATCTCATATTTCTTTTGTTGTTTTTTTGACATAGTTTTTTTTTAGATTATAATATAATTGTAGTTTTATATTATATAATCAAGCGTATGAAAAATACATATATATCGTTAGGTCTCTTTTGTTTCTTATTATCTATTTTCTCTATAATTTTAAGACCTGACGACACTACTTTTGTTGCACAATCTGTTGATCAGGATAGCTCAAGCTCAGAGAAAACAGATGCAATGCTTGTTAATGTACTTTGAAATTTATTTTGACCAAGTCCGGTTCTTGAGAAAGAAGAAGACATACTAGATGAAGAACTGAAAGAGTTAGAAACATTTGAGGCTGAATTAGTTGAGTTAGAAAAAAATGAGAATGAGGAAGAAGAACTACAGAAGGAAGAAGAAGCAACAGTGGAGAAGGAAGAAGAAGCAACAGTGGAGAAGGAAGAA
>CALCME010000108.1 GCA_937965925.1 Candidatus Absconditabacterales bacterium
ATGTATATAATGCAAGTCTTTTCTCAGGTTATATTATAATTCATGTTAGATAGTCTTATACTGTTATTCTTCATTTTAACAGTTATTTCTTATGAAAATCAGTACAAAACTACTATATCTTTCATTATTCTGATCAATTATCTCTTTCTTAATGCTATGAACCAGCTCAGCACAAAACTATCTTCCCTCACAAGTAGACGCAATTGTGACACAAGCACTTAGCAAATATTCACTCAAGACAAAAATGTTAAAACTAACCTGAGTTCGTAGTAAGATTTGACAAGCGATGCTTGCAAATCCAAACGACAAGGTATACAATCTCCTTACTTTGATAAATGACAGTGTTTCTAGACTGATAAGCAAACATATCTTAGATACCTATGTACAAGAGGTTTGAATTACTGAATCACAAAAAACACAAAACATGCATGTGTACTCAAATCAAGTAAGACAACAACGTTGACTAGCTCCACTTTCACGTAATGGTAAGCTGGATAATGCGGCTGAAATGATGGCAAATGATATGGCTCAGTATGATTTCTTTATCCATGAATCTCCATTGTGAATTGGATATATTCACAGAATGGATGCTCTTTGATATGATCGAACTCATGCAAGCGAAAACCTCGGACAAGGGAACGTAAAAGCATCATATATTGTAGATCTTCGAACAGAGAGTCCTGTACATGAAAAAAACCTCTATAGCACAGATGCTACACAGGTTTGATATGGGTTTGATCCAGTAGAAAACTACCGAGTGGCAGTCTACTGAAGTCAGCAATAAGATGAGACCTTTCTGACTCTATTCTTGAAATCTTTCTTCTCCTGGTCATTCAAGAATTGCTTTTTTATCCTCATCACGTTCAAAAAGTTCTTTAAGTATTGCAGTAGCTTCATTAATATTAGCATAATAATGAATCTCAATATCTGAGTTCCCATTTATCATTACTGATAGACGTTGTTCTGATGTCGTACGAAAAAATACCATGACATCTTTTTTTAATGCTTCAGCATATCATATTTCATATCAGACTCACAAAGAAGGCTGAGAGATTTCAGCAAACACAAGATCAGCTTGTTCAACCATTTCAAGGTCTGAGACAAATATTTCATGATCAGTAAGATGGGCCTCTCTTGCAAACAATGATTCATCAGCGACACGAGGATTGAGGACTTCACCATATTTCTCTAGTTCGGTGATGATATCTTTGTAGATCTCTCTATTGTCCCATCATCATCTAATAGCTCCCGAGAAGTAAATTTTCATATGTGTACAAACAAACAAGTAAATATTGTATAGTCTCTACTAGATATTGTAATAATTGTAATGATATTTGATATACATGCAAATTAGACTTTCTCTTCTTCTTTCTCAATACTCGTCAGTGCCTCAATCTTCGACGTTAGTTTTTCATTACCCTTATGTCTCTCCTTATCTCTTGTTGATCTTTTCTTCATTCATTTCTCCCAGACTTGATTTAGATCAACTCATGTTTGATTTGCAATACAGGTAAGAACAAAAAGTACATCTGCGATCTCGTCTCCAAGTTGTTCACGTTCTTTTCATTGCTTCCAGCTTTGCTCTCCGTAGTCTCTAATCATCACACGTGACATCTCACCCACTTCTTCCATAAGCTGTCCAAGATTTGTCAATTCATCAAAATACGTCACTCATATGGTCTTAATTCGATCATCTACTTCTTTTTGGATTGGAGAGAAGCTCATAGGAGGTTATGACATACAAAAAAATTTACTACTTCAGTTTCGTTTCAATTTTTCATTTTTTACGCTTTAGAAGAGTTTCTAAGTCCACTCAAAAATCAACAGCCAACATACTTGCTGCAAAAATAACATCAGCAATTTCATCTTCAAGATCTTCTTGAGAAAAAGATCATTTGTATGCAGATTGTCTTCCACGTCGTTTATTTATTTGCTCAGCTAACTCCCCAACTTCTTCAGTGAGTTTTGTAAACGATCAAAGTACATCCTCCGTATGAGATTCTACTGTTCAGAATTTTTCTCACAGAAGTCTTTTACATTCTTCAAGAAAACTTTGGATTTGTTTAATATCCATTTCTTTATCAACAGAGAATAAAATTATCCACTCAACTCTTGGGATCTACGAGAAGCTGTCTGAAAGACATCTGAGAGTAAATTATCTATATTCTGCTCATCTAACACTTCCAATCACGCTTGAGTCACTCCACCACGACTAGCTACCTTGCTAATAAGAGCAGGAATATCCTCTTCAGGATGTGCATCAAGAAAAGCCAAGGTTCACTTCAGCAACAGTGATAACTGATCACGTTGCTCCTTCTTACTTCAAGCAAAAGCAGCACTGTGATTCGAGAAAGAAGCAAATATCTTCAACAAAAATGCTGGACCACAGCCATATATAGCTGAGAAATCATGAAACTGATCTTCTTCAATCTCTACTACCGTTCACATCGTTCACGTCCATTTTTTCAGCAGTCATATATCAGCATCAGTGCTATCTTGTGCATACCATCATGTGACAGAAGCACCATAGGCAAGTGCCAAATTTGGCATCGTTCTTACTAGTCTCGCCTGCTCTCATACATATGAACGCAATTTCTCTAGTGACAATCAAGCAACAGGTGAAATAACGATTTTTGATCATCGCTGACTCTGCTTGGTTTTAGAAAGAACACTATCTATATCTTGAGGTTTTACACCAAGGAAGATCACATCACTAGATGAAAGTAATGCATCTAATGAGTCAGCTCTAGGGAGTGTATCAAATCTACTCTTCTTCGATAGATAAGAGAAAGAACAGCCATGTTCTGGTATACGAGTAAATCATGTATAGATTGCTTTTGCCATAGATCACATTCATAGGAATCATATTCTCATACAGTACACAATACTATCTAAATGATATGGATAAACTAATACGCTCTAGAGAATAAGACTCTCTGTGTACTTGGCTTTCCACTAAACACACATACTCATTCTTCTTCCTCCTGATCAAATGGAAGACAACGGATGGTTGCTTTCGTTTCTTCTTTGATTTTTTCTTCAGTATCAATAGTACCATCTCGATGAGCTAGTACAAATCATATTTGAACCTTCTCTTTGAATTCATCTCGACTATCAACAACAAACGTCTTCTCTTCTCTTCTTTTCTTGCTCGTCGCCAAAAGATCAGTTTGGATAGTTTCTAACAGCTGTACAATATATGCTCATGCTTCTTCGATCTTTACAGATTGCTTCTCTCCCGTATCACGTCTAGCGATCTCTAACAGTCAGTTTTCCATATCTCTTTTCCCTACTGCTACTCTCACTGGTACTCACTTCATCTCATATTCACTAAACTTCCACCCTGGTGATTTCTGATCGTCGTCATCTATCTTATACGTAATTTTCAACTCATCATCCAAAAATTCACTCGACGTCGTCAAGCTTGATCATTCGAGAGTTTCAAACATCGGAAAGAGATAGTCCGTAATCGCGGTCAAATCCTCCTCTGTCTTGAAAATAGGAATAATAGCTACATGAAGTGGAGCTACCAGTGGAGGTAAGACCAGACCATTATCATCGCTGTGTGACATGATTATTCATCACAGGATACGAGTACTCATTCCTCGAGACGTTGCCCAGACAAGTTCTTGCTTATTCTCTTTATTGGTAAAGGTGACATCAAATGCTTTTGCAAAGTTCTGTCAGAGAAAATGAGACGTACATGACTGGAGAGCCTTCCCATCTTGCATCATAGATTCTATAGTCAGCGTATCTTCAGCACCAGCAAAACGTTCAGATTCACATTTTGGTCATTTTACCCCATCAATTGCAAGATAATTTGTCATCACATCTCCATAGACATCTAGCATCTGTTTCGTTTCTTGTTCTGCTTCTGATTTTGTAGCATGAGCAGTATGTCCTTCTTGTCGAAGAAATTCTGCTGTACGGAGAAATGCTCTCGTTCTCATCTCTCGTCTTACGACATTTGCTCGCTGATTGATCAGAAGAGGAAGATCACGATGAGAGGTAATCCAGTTCTTATAGGTATTCCAGATAATCGTCTCAGACGTCGGACGAACGATAAGCTCTTCT
>CALCME010000109.1 GCA_937965925.1 Candidatus Absconditabacterales bacterium
CTGATGAATATGTTCATCACCTATTAGATACCTATCAAATTTTCATCACTCCATGATCTGTCTTCTCTGATCCCACCAATTCGTATGTGAGAATCAGTTTTAGTCAGAGTAGTGATGAGATTATTGGGAAGTTGGAGAAGAGGGTATATAAGAGTAATACTTAATATTATTTAGATAGATAAAAGTTAAAAGAACTAATGAAAGATCAGGAATACTTATCTATAGCACTATGTCTTGATGAAGAACAGATTGAAATAGTTAAGATGATAGGAAAGGGAAAAACAAATATTGATATAGCAGAAACTTTACAAAGAAGAGAAAAATCTATGTGAAAAATAGTATTCAATATTAAGAATAAACTCATAAAAGATGAAATCATTTCGAGAAATGGCAATAGAACAGATATTGAAAACATATGAAAAAAAATAAAATTACGAGAGATAAAAAACAATAACTAAATCGATGATCAACATTGAAGAGACAACATTTACTTAAAATTACTTATTCTTGCCCATGCTCCTTCCATCATCAAAATATCTGACCAATAGAGATCTTATCTTGGCAGTACTAAGTAAGTGAACATCGACCCTTTCTGGTATTTTTGAGAGTGAAGATACAGGGTATTTGATAGATGCATTGCGTACGTTGTGATATACGATCGACATTGATGGAAACAAGGCAACAATCGAGGGAGGGATTTTTCATATGAAGGGAAAAAATCAAGAAGTGTATGTATGAAATCATGGGACGATCACAAGATATCTTGCATGACTCGCGCTAGTTAATACCGTATGAACCATAACTCTTGTGGAAGAAGAAGGAACTGATCCAGGTAACGGGTGAAATGAAACAAAAGAAAAAAGATCTTTTCAAAGTATTGTAGATACGTTACAAAAACTTGGTATATGAGTCGAATCTGCAAATGGTCAACTACCGATCACAATCACTCCCACCAAGAAGCGTCTCAAGAAGGAAATAGTAATAGACTGAACTACCGACTCACTCTTCCTTCTATGACTGTTACAGGTTGCTCCATGTTTACAGTATGGACTAATTATTACCGTAGAGTGAGAACTCATGAATAAGTCGTATATTGATCTCACGATCCATGAGATGAATAAATTTCATGTTTCACTCGTAAATCAAGACTATAAAAGGTTCATCATACAACCACAAACCTATCACCCACAAGATCTCACCATAGAATGAGATGCTTCTGCTATTTCATACCCAGTAGCTTATAAAATTCTTCATGGATGAACAATGACGATAGATAATCTCTGAACGTCAACCAAACAATGAGAGTACTGATTCTTAAAAATCGCAGAACTGTTTTGACTCAAACATAAAAGCGACAACAAAACAACGACATTTATTGCTCCATGAATAGAACACGTTGACCTTTCGAATTATGATTCCCTTACGCTACATGTTCCAGATATGCCATGAGCAAGTATGACACTCATGATTCTTTCCCTTTTTCTTCCTGGAAAAACAACACTTACCTGACTCGAAGCACTTAATCAGAAAAAAAACAAAAGAGTAGAGGTAATGGCAGAGTGAATTCAAGCACTCGGTGTGGAGGTTTCTACGACAGACAGCTCAATAACTATCGGAGAAATAAACACAGAGCAGGTCAAGAAGCACTCTTTGGAAAAAACAATAACAATCAATTCATATGCAGATCATAGAATTGCGATGGCATTTTGAGTATTGGACAATTATCTGTGAAACGTGCTTGAGATATCTGATCCGGCATCAGTTGGTAAAACATATCCAACGTTCTGGGAAGAGCTTCAAGATACAACTATCACCTAGTCTGATTGTCACTATATACACATCAGGACTCCCTCATCACTAAAAATAAACATCTTTACGTTATCATCATAGAGTGTATGTTTCTTCCATCGTCGAAATCACTTACAAATAGAGATTTCATCTTGTCAGCATTAAGTAAGTGAACATCAACCCTTTCTGGGATCCTTGAAAGTGAAGATACACATCATATGATAGAAGCACTTCGTGCCTTATGATTTCAGGTTGAGGTCGAATGAGATACCGCGACGATCCACTGATGAATATTCCATATGAAAGGAAAAAACCAAGAAATATATCTTGGAAACTCATGAACATCAATGAGATTTCTGAGCTGACTTGCAATCTTGAATACGGTATGATCCATAACATTCACCGGAAATAAATATATGCAACAAAGACCAATTCGTGATCTCGTAGATGCAATGGAACAAATGTGAATCCCCGTATCATGTCAGACTGGATGTCCACCTATTACGATTACACCTACCAAGAAACATCTCAAGACTGAAGTGACGATAAAGTGAACATCATCATCGCAATACCTTACAGCCCTGTTGCAGATTGCACCATGTTTACTGAAGTGATTAACAATTATAGTCGAAGGTGACCTGGTAAGTAAGCCGTATATAGATCTTACGATTCACGAGATGAACAAGTTTTGAGTGAGCGTAGTCAATGACGACTATAGAACATTTTCCATCTCTCCTCAGACCTATCAAGCACAAGCACTGACACTTGAATGAGATGCTTCTGCACTTTCGTATCCTGTTGCACATACCCTTCTGCATGGATGAAACATGACGATAAACAACCTCTGATCATCAACAAAACAGGGAGATTATTGATTTTTGAACGTTTGTGAAATATTCTGACTGAAGCATAAAAGTGACACGAAAACGACAACAATTCTTGCTCTTGGTATAGATGCTGTTGATCTAAGTGAATTCAAAGATGTCACTGTCGATTTTGAGCAGATGCCTGATGTGAGTCTCACGTATATGATACTCGCTCCGTTTTTACCAGGGACGACAACCCTTACCTGACTCCAAACACTCAATCTCAAAGAGTGCAAAAGAATAGAGGCAATGAGGGAAAACTTACAGGCTCTTGATATTCCTGTTTCAGCTACGAACGATTCCATTTCTATAGGAGAGATAGCGCTTGATAACTTAAGATCAAGGTGATGAGAGAAAAGGATTCCAATCAACTCATACGATGATCATAGGATTGCGATGTCATTTGGTGTTTTAGATACGTATCTATGATGACTCCTAGATATATCAACTCCAGAATGTGTTGCTAAGACCTATCCTACGTTTTGGGAAGATCTGGAAAGGAGGTTTATGTAAATGAGGCGGAGAGATATCAATATTAAAGCGATCGGATGTAAAAGATAATCTATTTTTACTTATCAGATATATATATATGCTTACAGATCTTAGAGATGAGATAGATCAGATAGATGAGTCAATCATACACCTCCTGAGAAAAAGGACTGACATTGTCTCTCAAATAGCAGAAATCAAATCAGAATTTCACCTTCCAGCATTGCAACCAAAGAGGAAAGAAGAACTCTTTCAGTCAAGAATGCAAGCAGCTCAAGAAGCATGATTAGATCCAGCATATATTCAAGAAATATGGAAGGTGATCCATGACTGGAGTATCAAATCACAACGTACATAA
>CALCME010000110.1 GCA_937965925.1 Candidatus Absconditabacterales bacterium
TTTCGCAGTATGGAGTGGTGCGCGTAGAGGGAGAATATATTACATGAGCTATAGAGAAACCATCTGATACGTCATGACGGTCAAATATGGCTATCATGTGAATGTATATTCTTCCAAGATCTATCTTTGAGTATATCGATAGTACAGAGCCGAATGAGAGATTATGATGAGAGATACAGCTGACTGATGCTATTCAGTCGCTCCTTGAGAAAGAAAAAGAAGCTATTCGTCCATATATCGCATCGTACAACTACCGAGATACGTGAAAATTAGAGTGACGACTTGAGGCAAACCGTGATCTAGCAGAAGTGGACTTCGATCTCCGCAGATTATAATGTTTTACCAGAAATTGAGATGAAGATGAAAGCGATAGTCTGATGTGCCTGATACTGAACACGTATGTTGCCGATCACCAAAGTGATTCCTAAGGTGATGTTGCCTGTCTGACCGAAGCCAGTGATACAGTATGTTGTTGAATGACTTGTATGAGCATGAGTAACAGATATCACATTAATTGTCTCTCAGTGACAGACAATGTTACTAGAGTATTTTACCAATGCACATGAGCTTATCCGTCACCTGCGTGTAGTATGAAAAGAAAGTGAAGCAGTGTGACTAGAAGAACTGATGGATATAGCATCTATCTCATTTGTCTTTCAACATGAACCACTTTGAACAGCACATATGGTATGATGTGCAGAGAAGGTTATGGGCGATAGTCCTTTTTTTATGGTCTATGGTGATACTATCTATCACCCGTCTATTTTTACTGAGATGAGTGCATCGTTTGCAGAAGAACCTATACTGCATGTGTGATGAACAGAAGTGTCGTCAGAAGAAATATCTCGCATGGGAGCGTTTGATATAGATAATGGATATGTGAGATGAATTGTAGAAAAACCTGCTCCATGAACAGAGCCATCTCGTATTGCAAATATGTCTCCTCACTTATATACGCCATCTATCTTTCCATATATTCATAAGACTCAAGTGAGTGCTCGTGGCGAGTTAGAAGTTACGGACTCCCTAACAATGTATGCACAAGATCATCGTGTGAAGCCTTTTGTGTATACTCATCCAATACGAGATACATGAAGCTTAGATTCACGACTAAGAGCTCAAGATGAGATGGCTACACGCAATTTTTCTTTTGATATGAAAGCATAGTATTTTCTTTTTTTGTAGATATATTTGATGCTGTTTATTCTATAGGGTAGTAGCGTATGTGTCCACGAGGATTATTGTGACTGAATGATAGAAACTTATCATATATAAAGAAGTATAACCCAAGAAAAGAGATTCGCCTTGCAGATAATAAGTATAAGTCTAAGAAGTTTCTTTCGCAGAGATGAATTCCAGTACCTGAAACGTTTGTACATCTCAGAAATCGTACACAGTTACGTGATTTTTCTTTTTCTTCACTTCCAGATTCATTTGTGATCAAGCCAAATAAGTGAAGTAGATGACAGTGAATTATGATCGTCTCTCGCGTCGAAAACACACCTGAGATTCAAGAAAAACAAGTTGCACTAAAGGCATTTACATGAACGAAGGATCAGTTTGTTTATAAGTCATGAGGTCAGTATCTAACAGAAGATCAGATGAAGATGCAGGTATTTGACTTCTTTGATGGGCGTTACTCTCTGGGTGAGAGACCTGATACAGTACTTATAGAAGAAAAACTTATTCCTGGAGATGGATTTGCGGAGTTCTGTAAGTATGGACTTGCGGATATTAGAGTTATTACGTTCAATCTTGTTGCTATTGCTGCTATGGTAAGAATTCCAACTGCGACATCACAAGGAAAAGCAAATATGGATCTATGATGAGCTGCTGCATGAATTGATGTAGGATCGTGAGTTATAAACACGTTCTATATCAATAAAAAGGTATACAAGAAGAGCTTTCCTGATCCATATAAACATCTTCAATGAATGAAACTTCCGTACTGGGATGACGTGTTGTTGTACTCATCGAGTATTCAGTATTTTGTGAATATGGGGTACCTTGCGCATGACTGGGTGCTTACAACTGATGGACCGAAGATTCTAGAAATAAATGCGAGAGCGTGAACAAAAATCCAGAATGTTGCACTCGTTCCTCTGAGATATAGACTAAAGAAAGTGTGAGATCTTGTCATAGACTCTCCAGAGAAGTGAGTTGAGATAACTAAGTCTCTCTTCTCTAAAAACCAGTCTCTCCCAAGAGAGAAAGTAATCTATCTGTCACAGTATGCGACTGTCTCGTACGATGACGATGAGAGAGAAAACGAAGATGTCGTCGTGAACGTGGAGCTCAAGCAACAAGAAAATAAGGCACATCCATCACTCGTTAAGCGTATGGATGATGCGTGATATCGTCTCTTGTTAGCAGGATCATGAATTAGACGAACAAAACTATCGTTTGTTCCTGATGCATCGCTTGCAGAGAATGTGATTGTTATTGGGGCAGAGACAGCGTCTCGTTATCTTATCAAACCGATCGAAAAGATTCATGATCTATTTAGTATCGTCAATCCTGAAAGAACAAGAGAGAGTGAGACACATATTCTCCGTACATTAGATGTAGAGCTAGTGAAGATAAGCAAACGTCTCAACCTCGTGAGACTGCTCAGACCGACAAATTATATAGACGAGCTAGATCGTTTCTTGACCCGACGTGGAAGATATAATCCAACATTCACGTACCGTTGGCCAGCAGAGAAGAAACTGCAAACGTATGAAGATAAATTGCTCTACTATAAAGAGCAGTACTTTGGGAAAGAGACACCGCTTGTGAGTGAGTTTTGATGAGTGTTTAGAGATAAGATAGATGAGTGACTGTTGCGTATCCGTCTCTTGAAGGCGTATCGTGAACAAAACGTAGGTCAGATTGCACTCCTCAATGAGAAGTACTACGGAGCGATCGAGGAGCCAGTTCTAGAAATCGCTCGTAGACGTATCGCTGCATGAACGAATAATCAAGAACTCTTATGACCAAAGTTAAATATAGCAGAACAGAAACGTATCATTGCGAAGTATCTGACTGATAGATGAATTAAAGACTATAGGATAGAAGTAACATCACAGGCGATATCAAGAATATCTGTATCCCTGCTCAATGGTGTCGTGAAGGTAAAACTCTCTGTCTGATCTAATCTGAGAGAGATAGGAATCTATGCGACGCTTGCTCATGAAATAGATACACACATCATGAGATGAATACATGGAAATGATTCGGGATGGAATATTCTTTCTAGTGGTACGGCATTCTACGAGAAGACAGAAGAGTGACTTGCTGTATATAAGGCAAAGCTCCAAAATCCTGAATGATTTGCATCTGACGCTATCTACTATAGATACCTCTTTCTCTCACTAACTCCTGATACATCATTCGTAAAACTTGTCGATGCGATCGATGATACATGATTTGCGACATGAGATATGTCTAAGTTATTTAAGAGTGCTCTGAGGTGTAAGAGATGACTCGAGAATACAAGTATTCCAGGCCCTGGGGTCTTCTTGAAAGACAAGGTTTATGTTGATGGGTTGATGATGATAGAAAATCTTGTCGAAGAGTGATTTGATGTAGACAAGTTGATGATAGGGAAGGTAAAGGAAAGTGATTTGGATATGATAGTGTAGAAAATTTGCACGAACTGATAAAAAATATTATAGTTAAGCTATAATATTTTTTTCTTATATTAATATGACTGATAAAGAGATTGAGTGATTAAACTATGGTAATCCTTTGATTGAAGAACTTGCAGCCTTATGGGCTGACGGAAGTTATGAGTTTTTACGTGAACGAACATTCAAATATGCTGAACAAGAATGAGTACGATATAATAAATGACTCTGGGAGTTAGGGGTTTCAGATAAAGTAAAGAGTATTGATGTTACTGAAAAGTTAAATCAGTATGTAGTTACAAAAAGTGTATATGACAATACACAACAAAACTTAATTTCAAAAAGAGAGAGTATTAAAATGCTAAAGAGTAGTATTGAAAAAGATGAGACAATTACATGAAAAATGCAAGATATCTCTTTAAAATCACTTCTCTATTTAGAGGGGATGCTTGATCTAATTTTGTTATCTCTGCCATTTGAAGCAGAGAAATGATGATATTCAGATGAAATTAACTCTATAGTATGAGAGTGAAAAGAATATAATTCAAGAATTGAAGTTCAAGAAGCAATCCAGGCAAAAGAAATGACTGTTTACTGATCAAAACTAATTAAAAATACAATTGAAGATCTCGATAGAATTCAAAAGTATACTATGAGTCTATTAGAATGAGAAAAAGTAAATAACTTAATTGATGATAATGGTGATTCAAAGTTAGTTGATGAATTTACTGACTTATTGAATGAAGTATTTGAATGATCTGACTGAGACTTTTTGATAACTAAAGATGAGAGTTTTTCTTCTTTGGGTGCAGTGAAAAATGATAATAAAAAAGAACAAAAAGAAGATATAAATAGTAAAAGTGATTTTGAGAAATTAGAAGCAAAACTTTTTGGTACTATGTTAGACAGAGAAGATATTGTTTGGTTTGGCTCAGAAAAAAAATGATATGCGAGTCTGTTTGAACAGTTTTTTGATATTATGTGAATTGATGTTCCAGTGGATGTAAGTACAGACTATGCATCTATGTTTGATTGAAAAAATGCATTTTGAATTCCTGGGAAAGCATCAGAAAAACAGATTAAACTTGATAGATTTCTAAAGTTATTGTGACATGAAGTAGAAACGCATTATATTGATATGCACAATGAGTCTATAGTGTTATCTAACGTAAGATGATGAAATAATATGCCTGCAGTAGAGTCATGGGCTGTTTGAATGGATTCACTAAATGCGGGTGAAGACGTACTTAATCCAGAGTTACAGTCTAATTATGTTGAGATTTTGGCATGAGAGGTTTTATGATGAGATAAACTTAAGCGTTTTCTTTATCTATATCATAAACTTCTTGGTACTAAATCAACTGATGAGGCTCTGATATCGTATGTAAAAGATAGGATATATAGAAGAAAGAGGTGATATGATGTTTCATTGCCATGAGTTCAACATAAAGATATTGCATACCAAAAATGACAGGATGAAATGATTCAATTCATAAAAGAAAATGAGTGAAATAATGGCTTATTAAGAGCTTACTTTTATTGAAGAGTCTCGTTTGATGAGCTAGAAGACTTAAAACTATTGTGAGAACCTCATGAAGAAAAGAGTGGAGATATAAGCGATAGTATTATTGATTTAGAAAAAGAATATAGAAAACTAACAATAAATGGAAAGAATAGTGAAGAAACTAAGAGTAGATTGATAGAAATAGAAAAAGAGATTAAAGATAAAAAGAAAGAGAAGATCTTGATGCCATTATTTTTATCATCCTATATGAAATTATATTTCCAAAGGAGGTTGTGTGAAGAAGCTATGAAGAGGTGAAGAGATGTGG
>CALCME010000111.1 GCA_937965925.1 Candidatus Absconditabacterales bacterium
AACAGAAAAGAATCCAGAGATGAAGCAATTTGTGAAGAAAACTTTTTCCACATGAAACCCGAGTAATAATTTTTCAAAAACGTACTACTATGAGAGACGGAAGAAATGAACGCTTCCAGACCACATAAGATTCGTACAGTCTCTTCCGTGAAGTAATAAATTTTTGAGTTCCTGATATGTCGAGTGACTACACCAAATAGAAGATAAAGAAATGAAATCGAGATTACTTGAATGATCTTGGGATTTTTCTGATTGAGACTTTGATTTATTCTACTCTAATTCAATTAGTGCAATGTACGATAGTGATTACTATGTGTACGAGTACGATGATGAAGCGGAAAAATATACAGCTATACATATTCCAAAATATCAAGAAAATCAAAGAGTAGCAATCGTTGCCGACCTTTCGTGAAAATGAAAAGACAAGACATATATCTGAGTATTCAGAGAGATGGAGGATTGACGACGAGATATGTTTGAAAGACACTCAATGAGTAGTGGCCAGACAGATATGGAGATACAAAAACGAGCTATTGAAACGACAAAGATGCTACAAAGGAAATATAATGTTCCACTTGATATGGTAGTATGAGATGAAGTATGAGTATGATATGGATATGTAGTTGCTTTATGATGTCTTTGATTCTCTTGATGATCTTCACCACTACCAGTAAAGAATGAGATACACATACATGAACGAGAGAAAGTAAACGCAAAGACATTTGAGAGACCACCATTTGAAAACCTGAGAACTCAGTGCTATTATGCTCTATCTAATTCTATGGGTTCTTGAAAAATAACTATATCTGCAAATGTAACTTATGAGGAGATAATGGAACTAGAAGTAGAACTAAAAGAACACAAGAAAGTACCAGACGACAAGAAAATAAAGATAACAAGAAAGAAAGACATTAAAGCAGTCATATGACACTCACCTGATGCGAGTGACGTTTTATCTATGTTGGAAATGTTGAAGATAAAACTATCGACAAAAAAACAAGATAATCGAGTCGCTGATTCCGAACGGTTGTAATATATTTTTTGCAAGTTTGAAAAAAAACAATAAATTAGATGTAGTATCCTTTCTACATCATGTCCCACATAAACCTAGAAAGTTGAGATAGTATCCGAGATTCATCATGATGATGTTTTTTTGACAAATGAAAAAATAGCAAACAGTACGAGTTGTGAGGACTATGAATGTGGAGAATTGCAGTAGATTGCAACGCTTGCCTTCAGTGAGCGATAGAAATAGAAACGAACCATACGTGTTGATGAGATTTTTGATTGTACTTCAATGGAGAGAGAGTCGATTATGATAAGATACCAGAACTATACGACTACCAAAGAGAACTGATAAGCATCTGATGAGAGTGTGACGTTCCTAGTATCTGGAATCATGCTTACAAGTTCAATATGGAAAAACATACAGTAGGTGAAGTGATAACATACCCACGACTTTCTGAGACTGGAGAGGTGTCAAAAATGTGAATAGCAAATGGAATCTCAATTAGGTGTTCATGAAACGAATTGATATACAACTGAGGTTATTGATCTAGTAAGATTGTTGACTATTACAACAAAGAAAAACTACGACTAAGAACAATTCACAAAACAAGTGCGTCAAGTAACTGAACATGTTGAACATCTACGATCAAGACAATACGAGATAAGTATATACAGCACGCAACGATGAGTAATATGTTTATTCATTATCTGGAAAATAACGGATTACATTGAATAACCTATTTATTGAAGAGTGCAGACGAGGCTTGAGTGAGTCCAGAAGTGATGAAGAAGATGGTCCAATCGTTCTTGAAGTGATTGAGGTGACCAGAGAATAGTGGAAAAAAACTTGCAACATGATTAGTAAAAGATGTGATATTTCCACCGTCAAGTAAAAACGATGTGATAGATGAACAAACAAGTTCAAGGATTGAGGATTGAATGCTGAAACCTTTCAAAGTTCCAAAGGAGCTGCTATGAGTCACTAGCGAGTTCTGATGATACAGTAAATATAACGCACTGAAAAAGATTTACGATGAGATGTGAGGAATAAAAGCGAGATGATTATATCAAGATACAATCAATCACTTCAATAAGAAATTTCAGAACAATCTAAGATACCCAGAGTTATCATTGTATAAAGTGAAATGTGAAAGGGAGGAATGACTTGATATAGAACACGCACTACTGGAAGCAAAAGAATGATTAATAACGACAGATGAGTATAGGGAGATGATATGAAGAGAGCCAATAAAAAATGATATAGAAACTATTGAGTAATATATATTTTTATTATCTACTGTATAGAAAAAATGAAAACAATCGAAGAACTCATGAAATTATCAAAAAATGAGGTCAAGAAGTATGTTAATGAAAACGGTATTTTTGAACAATCTGATATACTAAAAAACGTGTCATTGAATTGATACGATCACAACGCTTTATCAGATAGTGCAAAGGTGTTCTTCAAAAGTTGAAAATGAGTAAAGAATTTCACGAAAAAAGATCAGATCCCAAAAGGTGCAAACATAATCTTGATGGAGGTTGTAGCTTCTCAAAACTTCAAACCATGAACGGTATCCAGAAACAACTACGCAATCAATCAAGAGTGACGAGTGTTCAATCAAGCCCCGTACATTACTCTTGACCATGATGCAAGCAAACGAGGTATAATTGGACAACCCATATCTAAGTATCACAATGCTAACTGAGATACTATGATGACTTTCTACATAAACTTAAAATATATTGAAAATAAAGACAAGGACAGAGCCAATCAGATAGCTGACTGAATGTATAAATATGTAAGTACAGCACACTACACTCTTGAAGATGCTTACAGAAACAAGAAATGAGAAGTCAAGAATATAGCTGAATTAGTAGAAGAAAAAGGACAACAGGCAACACTTGATATTGTTCTATGATATGATCCTGAATGGAGTTACTATGTTGTGAAAGCTGACATGTTGCATCTATCACTTGTAGATATTCCAAGCAACCCATGAGCTAAGGCAACACAAAAAACCACAAATAACTCGTTTAAGGAGTGAGGTCGTGTATCACTATCAAGTGCGTATAAAGCGTACTCACATTTCGACAAGGATATTATATTAAACAGGCTAGAAAGTAACACGCTCACAAGCGAGAGCCTTTGAGTGCTAAGCAAGATAGTAGACGATGAAGAGTTACTGAATAAAATAAAGGAGAACAAAGGAACAGCTACCAAGGCAAGTGATAATAATATTATATGAGAGGAGAGTTTATGAGAACAACTAAGAGATCTAGTGAAAGACGAAGCATGAGAAAACTATAGTGCGTATATATGTGATATATACAAAAACGAGTTTGTTTATAATCTACGATGAAGAGCTACATGAAATGATGCGTATACTGATGCTTACTATAGAAGAGACTACACACAAGGAACTGATGAAATAACAATATGAGACGATGCAGTAGAAGTTGAACCAAAGAGATCACGAATTGACGTAACGAATGCAATAAAAAAACTACCATCTACCAATGATTCTAATATCGATGCAATACTCGATACTAAAATAGAAGAGATGCAAGACTCTCTAAAAAGTACCGTATGAGATGAACTGACTCAGATGATGAAAAACTCATTTGAGAAAATGAAATCTTGATATGTAAAAGAGATGCAAGACTCTCTTGAAGAGGTGAGAGAAACAAAAGAAGAAATCAAAACGATTCTTAATACTTTTTCTTCAATTGAAGAAAAGTGTGAAGAGATGTTGACTGACTATCAAAGTTCTATTGACTCAATAAACAAACTATCATCATTGGTAGAAACTGCTGAGAAAAACTCAAAGGAATATAACGAAATCAAAACATCTATTGATGGATTGAGTAAGTTAGCTTTGAACGCTTCAAAAGTAGTTATGTGATACCAAAAGGATATGTTAATGATTAAAGAGAAAGTGAACACATTGAGTCAAAAAAAATGAGAGAGTTACGTCAACATGGAAATACAAAAGAATGAATTTGAAGAGCTTGTTGAATGATTATTTGATGAGTCAGTAAACAGATTTATATCTGTAGAGTAAAACTTTATTTATTTTAATTTCAAGAATTATGTTAGAAGCATTGAAAATTTGATTACTTGCTAGTCAAGAAAAACTGAATGAGTTGAATAAACTTATTGAGACTGGTGAAGCTACTGACACTACCCTAACGGAAGTAGAAGAGCTTACAAACAACATTGCAGCTTACGAAGCAAATATAGCTAAGTTAGAAGCAAAAGCTGAAGAGAATAGATTAGAACAAGAAAAAGTCGCTGCACAAGAAAAGGCAGAAAACGACGCAAAGATTGCAGCTGCAAATAAAGCAATGGAAGACATGAAGAACGGAACAACTGGAGACGAGGGAGAAGGAAAAGAACCTGAAACAAATGATGCAAAATCAAAAGTTTCAAAAGACATGAAAGACCTTTCAGAAATCAAACTAGACAAAGCATGAGAGAACCTTGCTTGAATTATCGAAGGTGGAATCAAGAGTCTTTGATTGGTAAACTCCTCTATTAAAGATGAACTAAAAAATGATCCTGATGTTGTGAAGAACGCTCTTAAAAAGATTGTTGTTAATTCAATGACTAGAATAGAAGAGAGACTTCAAAAAAACGGAATCTCTATTAAAGAGTGAGCGTGAGCAAAACTTATTAATAAAGATTCTATCATCGATGTTATTATGGCTGATAGATGTATGAGTGATGAGTTCCTAGGGTGTATTCCACTACAGAACATCATAGCTTCATGAGATTTTAAAGACTCAAAATCATGGAAGAAAACAATCCGAGATGCAAGAAGTCTTGTTGATGACTGGACAGATTTAGCTTTTGATAATCAATGTGACGCAAGTGACTACTGTGCTCCATGTGAAAACCAAAGTATGCAGATACAGATTGTATACAAGTGTTTCTATGGTTCATGCTACACGAACTCTATGGCTCAGTGTCTAAGTTCAATGCAATTAGTTACGATGTCAATCAATACATTGACTCAGAACTTAGTAGATACGCTTATTTTTGCTATACTTAGAGATGATTCAGATAGTGTAAATAATGTAAATGGTTCTGACCTACCTAACGCTCTTGATCCAGCAGTTGACCGACCAGCTATTAGAGAAGCATGTCAAGAAAACCACTGGTTAAGATACCCAAGAAGAAGAATCCCAGGAGGAGGATACATCTACAGAAACCCAGCAGTAACTAAGGACTCACCAAGGTGATTACTAGCTACAGCAGTTAAGTGACCTCTTTACTGTAACGCTGACGGGAATTTTGTATATGGAACTAGAACAGTTTTAGATGCAAAAACTAAGCTACAGGAAACTGACCTCAATTCATTGATTAGATCAGTAGATTGTGGAGATAGAAGTAACATAAAGATTTTTGTGAATGATTGTGCTGAAGAACAGTTCGAAGATATGGAATGTTTCAAATGCAATCAGTATCTTATTGCAAACAACAACGGAGAAATAGTTGATGTTCCTAAGGTATACAAAGGAGTAGAGATCAAGAACTTGAAGCATCTACCTGATAGAGTTACTGTTGACGGAACTATATCTACAGTATGTGATGACAACGATCACTGTTTGATTCTTATTGTAAACTTTAACAGGTTGTACCTTGGATATCCATGTGCAACAAAGAACAAAAGAACAGAGTGAGTTAAGGGAACAAACGTAGAGATTGCAGGAGCGTGAGCATACGGATTAAATGACGCACCTATCAACGACAAGCCAGCAGTATGTGCAATGGTAGTAGATAGAAAAGATCCTGACAATGTAAAAGACACAGGAGAAGAAACACCAACTACTGGAACAAGTCCAAAGAACTGTGTTAAGAATAACCAAAAACACGAGGCTTCAGAAC
>CALCME010000112.1 GCA_937965925.1 Candidatus Absconditabacterales bacterium
ATGTAATATTGTAACATGAGTTGATGGCGTATGTTGTACCCAATCGCCAGGAACCCCTTCTGCAACATTCTGTCCAGATAGATCAAACGATATAGACTGTGATGCAAGTGATGAGTGTTGAAAACCACATGAGTCTTGTTATTGAACGTGTAGTCAAGCGTGAGCTATATGTGATTATGTAAATTCGACTGATGAATCACCTAAATATGCGTGTATCGTAAGGACACCTAGGCCAAGTCCATGTGAATGAGTGAGTATCACCGATACTATAAAAACTACCCCGACCTGTGGAGAGTTGTGATCTGCTACTGTAAAAGCAGAACACGCATGATGACATAGTTATTCATGACAAGCAACAAAAACATATGGTCATCTTGCTGTTTGAACACATCCATTGACTATAAGTGTGCCGGTTAGCTTATGATGAGTATTTGTACAAACATGTACCGTATCTACAACGGTTACCATTTCGTGTAATCAACAACAATTTACGTGTCCGAATTCATCTATTGCCCATAGTTCAGCATGTTCAGGATATTGATGATCGTTCTCTTCTCAGCCGTGAGTAACGTTAGTTGATACCTGTCCTTGATGAACGAACCATTGTGCAGTAGTATGTGTCTCGTGACGTACGAAGCAATGAAATAGCTGTGTATTAGATGATAATGACACTAATAATACCTGATGTGAGAATAAAACATGTGATCGTAAAATAAGAGAATGTGATTTTGGAAATAATACATATTGTACTCCATCATGTTCGGCATGAATGTGTGGTGATTGTACTCCTGCTGCATGTTCAGTAGCACCATGTACTGATACTACTCGAGATCCAGATCCAGGTCTGACGTGTCAATGACAGACTGTTACTCAAGTATCTAATTGTGGGAACACAAAGACTGTTGCATGAACGAAAATCTGTTCTTCATCGTGTACTGATGTAACTTGGACACCAGATCCAGCTACGAGATGTTCGTCTGATTCTTTTACCCAAAGGTCGAACTGTGGGACAACAAGAGTTGTTGATTGAACAAAGAACTGTACTGATCCGTGTAGTGAAACAGATCGGAGTCCTGATCCAAACACAGTGTGTTCTGGACTAGTGTTTACTCAAACATCAAATTGTGAAACAACAAGAGTTTCTACATGAATGAAAGTCTGTTCTCAAGAGTGTGAAATATTATCATGGAAACCAGCGAGAAATACTGTCTGTACTGCAGATGAATTTACTCAAATTTCTAACTGTGGTACGGCGAGAGTTCGTACATGAACAAAAATATGTAGCAGTTATTCCCGAGAGAAGTGAGATTTTTGAGATTGCTCTGTAACATGTGGATGATGAATCAAAGAACGTGAATTTGTGTGTAAGAATACTGAGTCGGATGACATAGTGTCAGATACTCACTGTGATGGTGATAAACCAGCATCAGAAGTTACCTCATGTAATACCGAAGAATGTCCTGCATGTGTAGAGGGAGAGACGAAAGCGTGTTGATCAGATGAAGGACAATGTGCTGTATGATATGAAGAATGTATCGATTGAATGTGGTCGTGACAATGTAAGGACCAGATTGTACCGGACAATGAGGTCTGTGACGGGAAAGATAATGACTGTGACTGATCCGTAGATGAAGGAGTGAAGAATGCGTGTGATGAATGTGGAATGGTTCCTATAGAAATTTGTGATTCAGTAGATAATGATTGTGATGGACAGGTAGATGAGTCTTGAGTATGTGATGTCTGTCAGAACGGAGAGATAGTTGTGTGTGGTAGTAGCGAATGAGAATGTAGGCAATGAATGAGAACCTGTAGAGAAGGACAACGATCTGTATGTGAGTGAGAAACGAGATGATCTGGTGAAGTATGTGATAATAAAGATAATGACTGTGATGGAGAAAGTGATGAGTGACTGAGTTGTAACAGATGATGAGGTGGATGAGGGTCGTGATGATGAAATAATTATTGTGGAGATTGAAATGTGTCTAAGAACCGCTGAGAAGAGTGTGATGATTGAAACTATGAAAATGGAGATGGATGTTCTAAGAACTGTAGAAAAGAATGAGAAGAAAAATGTGGAGACTGACTAATCCAATTTTCTCGTGGAGAAGAATGTGATGATGGAAATTTACATTCATGAGATGGGTGTGATAGTGCATGTAGAAGTGAATGATGAGTTGTAACCAATCCAAAAAAGAAAGCAACATTTGAAGAATCAATGGCTGCTGCGGTTAAGAAATTGAGAATGGCATGTTACTATGATGATGTAGATTATAAAAATATCTCCTTTAGAGACGTGGAGTGGAAAAACCAGGGAGAACCTGCAGATATTCTTAGAACATATTGTATTGTAAAAGGATATGATAAAACAGAACGCACCTTATATCACTGAGATCAAGCAACGAGTGTTGCTGAAGCTATAAAAATCGTTTCGAAAATTGATGCACTGTATAAGTCAGAATTTTTTGATGAGTATTCTAGGTATGACTGATATATAAATTATACCGATGTGAAAGATGACAAGCGATATGCTCCATATGTGTGATACAGCCAAGAAGCGTGACTGTTATATAATGTCCCTAAGAAGATTTGAAAACTAGAAGTGTTGAAACCGTTGACTCCAATTAGTAAACAGCAAACACATCAACTGTTAGACAATGCATGAATAATGGAATCATATCGTCATATGATGTGAATATGACAACATGTGAAGAGAGAAAATTTTGCCGAAATTGTTGTAGATGCCTTTAGTGAAGTGTTTGCAGATTATACGTATATGTATGGTAATAATATAGAACTGTATCAATCTCTCTATGTACAAATTAGAGGGAAATCTGAGACGGAACAAAAGAATCTCATTAAGAAGTTTATTACAAAACTTGATACTTTAGATAGGGATATGATGGGATCTAAGTTCAATATTCACGTTGATGGTATGATAGAATTCCTTGGACAAATTTTACGTGGTCAATACGACACAACATATGGATCTAAATGAGAATGAATCAAGAGTAAAGAGTATATGAACAGAGACTATAGTGCACTTCGTGAATATCTTCTGTTAGATGAGTAAGGGATTGTCGTTCGAAATTTGCTTTTTGATTCTGTTTGGGGTATACTTTATGTAGGTGAAATATTTAGATAACTATAGATTAATGGTTCGTACATCAAAAAACACAAAAAACACATCGACCAAATCGAACTCTTCTTCTAAGAAGACAGTTTCAAAATCAAAGAAAAAAACAGATTCATGAATTGCATCAACTAAAGAGAAAGAAGCATTGATCTGAGATATGAAGCAAAGTATGCAACATTTGTGAAAATTACCATCAATGATAATGGCTCCTATTATAGCTTTTGTAAGTTCTCAATATGAGAAAATTCCGAAAGAAAGAAGAAAGAAACTTGGTAGTATATCTAAAAATATGAAAGAATGATCTCATGATGGGTTAGAAAGCATGAAAGATTGGTTCAAAGAGATGAAATCATGAACGAGTCCAGAGAAGAAAACGAGCAAATCAAAAAAGAAAACAACTGCAAAGAAAGCAACAACAAAGAAAATATCGTCAAAGAAAACAAAACCCTCTTCTCTTACGAAGAAGACTGATTCGAAGCAAGCAGCTCCATCAGAGAAAATAACAAGAAAGTCGCCTGTAAAAAAGACAGTTAAAAAAACTGCTGAATCAAAAAAAGCTCAGCCTCAAGATAGGTTAACAAAAATTGACGGACTTTCTATCAAAGCTCAGAGAGTATTGAGAGCGTGAGGTGTAGATTCATATGAAGACCTCAGTAAGGCTAAAGTTTGAGAAATTAGAAAACTCTTAGCTGAGTGAGGAGTAGAGCATGAAAATAGTCAGACGAACGAGTGGAAAAAAAGTGCAAAATTACTTATAGTCTAAATTTGCAATATTCAAATTTATTTGATGTGCTTGTTTCCTTCTCTTGAACTCTTTCATTACTCTGCTATAAACAACACCAATGAACTGGTTGTTGTTTTTTTTGTATGTGACTTTCTGAGCGTTTGGTATGCTGGCTGGACGTGAGGTGTTTTTAAGGTTGTGAATTCTTGATAGACCTGGAAAGGATGTACCAAAAAGAGATTCAGTCCCGACTCTACAATGAGTGACGGTGATTTGAGTATTTGTCGTCTTGATTTACCTTACGAAGCGACAATTAGATCTCTCGTTCGGGAAAGAGTTTTTATGATTATTCGTATGATGAGGACTTCTTGCTGTCGTTGCTGTGGTTGATGAGCTGTGACGTATTGTAGATAGGCGTTTTAGTTTGTCAGCGAAGGTGAGATTGTTGTTACAAGTTGTGATTTCTATTTGAGCATGGTGGTGGAGTGGGATTTGATTGACTGAGGTAAGTATTCCTGTCTTTTGACTTGTTGAACTTACTCCTGTGTTTTCTTTGTCTTTTACTATTGCATGGTTTCTTCTGTGTATCAATGCTCTCAATCGATCTGACGGAGTCTATGGGCTTGCAACATGAAACGCAACAATATGATTCTTAACGATCTTTTTGTTACTTACCTTTGTCGTGTTCCAAGAGTTTGAATTTATGAGTTATGAACGCAATGAATTACTTATTCGTGTTCAGGTGCTTTCACTAATGCTGACTGTTCTGTGAACACTTGCTACGATTATGGAGTATAGACCTTGGTGATTATTAAGAGACGTCGGAGTTATGTTTTTTGGTTTCTCTTTGTGATATCTAGCCCTTCTGTGATGAGCTAAAATAGGGACACTTGTGGTTGTTATGGCCTTACCATTGTTTGATGCGATACGAGTGATTGTAGACAGGATTAGACAGTGAGTTTCTCCCTTTACATGAAGTCTTAGTCATTTGCATCATAGACTACTAGCTTTATGATGGAATAGACATGAGGTAAGGTGGTTTATCTGGTGATGGTCTTTGTTTTTTCTTGTTATTATGATATTGTTGGGGGTAGATGCTGTGGCAAAGATGATTGTTTTTTGAATTATGGCATTTCTGTTTTTTTGAATCAATGTATATTTGTTCTGGTACAAGTGATTACCGAGTGTCTACGGTGTTCAAAATAAGAAATGATATAGTGAAGAGAAGACCGAAAAGATAAAAGATAAAAGATAAAAGATAAAAGATATTCATTATTATTATATGTAGATGGATACACTGTTATTGAACTTACAGAAACGCCTAGAGAAGAAGAACCTTACTGAGCTCAGTATTGGAAGTTTTTTGGTAGAGTATTGCAAAAAGAAATCAAAAAAACCAGATGAGATGTCTGGATATATAAAGAGAGATATCTTATTTCTCACTCTTTCGATGGATGATGATCGTATGGATCGGTTTATGAAAAGAGAGCAACTACGTGGTGAACTTAATGAAAGATTGGAGGAGATGTGATATGAAATGAGAGTGGCAAACGTAAGGATAAAATAAAGATAATATTTCTTTTGACTTGATATGAAAAGTAACTCTTATATAAGAAGGGTAGGTGTGATGGTAATGAATTATGTGAAATATGGAGGCAATAAGGCTGACCAAAGAGTAGTAAAAAACACTATATTGTGCTTACAATAGTAAGAAATAATAGAATCTTTTACTCTTTGATTACAGAATTTCTATGAGATTTCGATCGAGGTGCATCTTATCAATTTTTTTGAGTTCTTTGTTTCAGCCTTTGATTACGTGAGTATGATTCGCTCAAAGTGTAGCAGAAGAACAGGAAGAACAGACATTACAAAAAGTAGATGCAGTAGGAACCTTTGTCGATAAAATTGCAGATGTCGTAGAAGTAAAAGTCAAAAATGAAGAGCTTCTCGAACGTTTCGAACAGAAGAAAGAAGAAATGGAGGAGCTACTAGAAGAGACGAAAGAAGAAATAGAAGCATCTTGAGTGTCAGACTCTCAAGAATCGAAAGACATTATCCAAGAATTAAAGAAAACAGTCTATTTAAAGACATATTCTTGATTGACAGATCATGATGGAATAGATGATATCGTCCAGGTAGAATGATGAGTAGTCGAGCAAGAGCAGGCACAAGAGACAGCGATTGAGTCTATGCAGTGAGAAGACAGTTGATGACACCCGTCATATAC
>CALCME010000113.1 GCA_937965925.1 Candidatus Absconditabacterales bacterium
GAAGAACAGAAAGAGGAAGAACAGAAAGAAGAAGAACAGAAAGAAGAAGAACAGAAAGAAGAAGAACAGAAAGAAGAAGAACAGAAAGAAGAAGAACAGAAAGAAGAACAGAAAGAAGAAGAACAGAAAGAAGAACAGAAAGAAGAAGAACAAGGTGAATAGTTATCGTAACTGATAAGTGTGTATCCTTCCATTATCTATTAATTATGTATTATTAATTTTATTCATCTATACTTAGTATTATCATGACTGACGAAAAAACAACAATCGAGCTTTCAGCTAACGCTCAAAAAATATTAGATCTTGTAAAGGATCTTTCAGCTGTAGATTTGAATAACCTAGTTAAAGCACTTGAAGAAGAATTTTGAGTTTCTGCTGCTGCTCCAGTAATGATGTGAGGAGGTTGATGAGGTGGAGATGATGGTGGTGGAGATGATACAGTAACTGTTGAGTTGACTGAAGTTGGTCAATCTAAGATTGCTGTTATTAAAGCTGTTAAAGAAATTTTGTGAGTATGACTTAAAGAAGCTAAAGATATTGTTGGTGCTGCTCCTGCTCCAATTAAGGAATGAATTCCTGTTGAAGAGGCTGAAACTATTAAGGCTAAGCTTGAGGAAGTTGGTGCAACAGTATCATTTAAGTAAAAGCGTTTCCTTTTGCTTTAGCATGTGTTCAAGCATGTCTTTTAGTTTTTATCGTTGATATTCTTATGAGCCTGATAGCTGATATTAAGAAATCTAAAGTCTTTTTGGGGCACCCAAAGAACATATCAAATCCTAAAACTAGTCAGTATCGACTCTGAGTAGTGGGAGGGATGGTAGTCTTTGATCCCGTTCTTATTGAAGAACAGCTCAAGCTATGAAAGAAAATAATTTCAGATACAAAGAAAGAGAATAAGGAAGTTTTGGTGATATGTGAAAAAAGCCTGTATAAGGAAGAGTTAGAAGTTCTTTCTGCAAAAGCTTGATTTCATTTTCTTAACCATAAAGTCCCTTCTGGAGTATTGACTAATTTTGATACCCTCCTTTCTAGAATTAGGTCATTGAAGGATCTTAGATCTTTCGTATGAAGTGGTTCATTTGATTCACTTACTAAAAAAGAGCAATCTATGAAGAAAAGAGAATTAAAGAAGGTTGAACAAGTCTATAAATGAGTTGTGAATCTTAGAAAAATTCCAGACCTCGTCGTGATAGTTGATGGTCAGCATATGCATAAATTTGTTTCAGAGATTCAAAAAATGAAATCTGAGGCGATAGTTCTTGCTTCATCTGACTTTAACAAGCGAGTGGATCAACATGTTATTATGTGTAATACAAATAGCTTGTCTAGTCTTTCATATGTAATGTGACATATTTTTGGTTAATCGTCTGACCTTGTTCTTTATTGTTCTTCTCTTGTGTTATCGATGGTAACGTGATCTAAAGATCTTGATGGTTTGATTGACGAGGGCTATGTTCCTAGTAGTGTTGAGAGAAAGAAAGCTCTTCTTATGTATTTCTTTGTTTGAATTGTTGCTGCCTTGTCTAAAGAAGAGATCAGTGTGTATGAGATGTTTCATCTCCAGCAATCACTTGGGCGGCGGATGGTGTTTTTTCTCTGCTTGGTATGAAGTGTCATTTTTATCTTCATTCCTTACTTGCGAGTGATTCCTGTTCTCGTCTTTCTTTTCTTTATGGTTGTTTGGGGGATCTTCGTCAAACAGGCCTGGGAGTGAAGGTACGTGATAAATGAGAATAAAATAGTTATGCCTTTGTTTGCATGATTAGGTGGGCGAATGGTTACTATCTTTGAACTAGATGTCTATGAAGAAGATGATGAATAGAAATCTATCAGCATCTGGTTCATATGTGTGTCTGTATGCAAGTCATTTTATATATTGAACTATTGAATATCTATGACTGTTGATATGAAACTCCTGAAAGAGCTTAGAGCAATAACTCATGCTCCGTTAAAGGACTGTAAAAATGCTCTTGCTGATTCATGAAATGATCTTCAAGCTGCTCAAGATTGGTTGAGAGAAAGATGAGCACTAAAGGCTGCTAAAAATGCAGATAGAGAAACAAATGAAGGAATTGTAATGATTAGGAAAGTAGGTGAGGCGATTGTTTGATTAAAATTAGCTAGTGAAACTGATTTTGTTGCTAAAAATGAAAAATTTAGGGCACTTGCTGAAGAAATCATTGCTATAGTTGCAACATATTGAGTTGTTTCTTCGTATGAATCTCTTGGACAAGATCAAAAAGATGCCTTAAATAAGGTTCTTCAAGATAATTTCGTAACTATCGGTGAGAATATGAAAATTATTGATGTCTTTTCTAGTGAAGAAGCGTGATATGTTTATACACATCCATGAGATAGGGTAGCTTCTGTTATTTATTTCTCATGAAACGAAGAAATTGCAAAACAAGTTGCTCTTCAGGTTGCAGCTATGAGTCCTACTTATTTGTCAGTTGACGACGTTCCTCAAGATGAAAAAGATACCATGAGATCTTGATTCGAAGAAGAGATGAAAGATAGTTGAAAACCAGCAGAGATAATGGAAAATATTATTACATGAAAAATGAATAAGAAATTTAGTGACTTTGTACTGCTTGAGCAGGTATCTATCTTTGATGATAGCAAGAAAATCAAGCAAATACTTGGTGAGACTAAAATTTCTGGTTACGTAAGATATGCTATATAAACGTAAAGTGATTTGTTCGATAAAAAAAAGTATGATCAGTACAAGTGGTGTGAGCTGATCTCCTAGGAGTACTTAGGATCCATATGCTTTATTTCTTATTTATATGTATGTCAAAATTTGAGCTTGTACTAGTAATAGACGCCAATCTTTCTGCTTCTATGATTGCAGAAGTGAAAGAGCAGTCAGAGAAAATTATTTGAGAATGAATTCTTCAAGAAGACACTATGTGATTGATGCCTTTGGCATATCCTCTTTTGTGACAAGACCAAGCATATTTTGTGTCATATTATCTTGAAAAAGATGGGCAAACTATCGATGAGACTACTGCGGAATTGAAGCTAGTGAAATGATTAGCTAAATTCTCATTTTTCAAAATGTCAGATTATGAAACATTTCTCACCTTTTCAGAGCTTGATAAGAAGTATACTGACATGATGCCTGAAGTAGAGGCTGAAGAAGAGGAAGAAGAAACTCAAGAGCAAGAGTAATTTCTTGTTTACATTTTTTATTACTTCAACTACTTTATTCATGTTCTGAAAAAAGCAAAAAAACGTCTTTAAGGATAAAAAAAACTTGGAAATGATTAACTGGAAATCAGCAAGTTTTTTAAGACATTTCACCACAAGGTTTTGAAATATTAAACCTAGAAAATTTACTAAATTATCAGTTACTCATCAAAAGAAAGTAAGAGTAGCTATTATTAGAGCGAGAGAACTTTGACTTCTTCCGTATATAAAATAAAGTTTTCATATTTGTTTCTGTGTCAGTAGATTTATGTATCTACATGAGACATATTTTGGAACTTACTTGCTGTGTATTTTATATTTTACGTTTGTGTTATGCCAGGTAAACTTAATAGAATTAGAAAATATTCATGGAGAAAAAGAACAAGAGTTCATTGATTCTTAAAAAGAATGTGAAATAAGAATGGGAGAAACGTGTTGGCTAATAGAAGAAAAAAAGGAAGACATAGTTTGGTTGTTTCTAGAAGTAAAAAATAAAACGATATTTCTCGTTTTATGTTTTTGCTGAAAAGAATATGTGATGAAATAACATATATGTACAAACATGTTTTCAATATATTCCCAGTGTTCAGCTGGCATTTTTTGCGTAATAAAAATGTCGTTTTCCTTTTTTGAGAAAAATGAGTTAATCATCTTTATCTCCTATGTATTTAAACAGTAATGACAACGTCTTCTTCGAAAGATCTCTCAGCATTATGAATAGAAACGTTTGGTAAGAAACATTGAAGGGATTTTTTGGCAAAATCTAAAAAATTCACTGATTTTCCGGATCTTCTTATGACCCAAAAGATGTGATTTTCTTCTTTTGTTGAATCTTATCTGATCAAACTTTTCGAGGATATTAATCCGATTCATGACATGGCATGAGAAAGATTATATTTAACAATCACTGATATAAAAGTTTGAGATGCTATTGAAACTGTCGATGTTTGTAAGAAAAAGGAACTTACATATGGAGGTATAGTTTCTGGTAAATTAAAACTTCATGATAGTGAAACTAAAAAGGTTCTTTTCAATAAAAATGTGAATATATGAATCCTTCCACTCATGACGAAACGAGGATCATATGTCGTAAGTTGAGTAGAAAGGGTAATTATCTCTCAGATCACAAGATCATACGGTATTTTCTTTAATTACGATAAAAGAAATTTAACTCAGTCGTTTAAGATTATCCCGGAAAATGGATCTTGGATTCAAGTATTTACTGAAAAATCATGAAGAATCGTTGTTAGAATTAATAATTCAAGAAAATTTCTTGTAACTGCTTTGTTGAGAGTTTTCTGATTTGAGACTGATGAAAGTATTAGAACTCTTTTTGATGATGTTATTGAAGATGATGATTTTGATTATATCTGAGCTACATTAGAGAAAGATACAGACTCTACTGCTGAAGATGCTGCTGTCTATATCTACAATAAGATGAGACCTGGAGAGATGATTGATGCTGAAAGTGCACTTGATTATATTAAGTCTATTTTTCTTGTACCAGAAAGAATGCATCTGTGATTTGTTGCAAGACGTAAAGTTAACGTTAAATTATCTATCGATAAGGATATTCAAGCTGAGACGTCTCATCTTTTTGATGCCGAAGATATGGTTGCAGCACTTAAATATCTTATCGCTTTGGGAAATAAGAAGAGAGGATTTTACTATGATGATATTGATCATCTTGCAAATAGACGTATTAGATCTCTTTGAGAAACATTGACAGCTCATCTTACTCCTGTGATGAGAAAATTCACAAAAAGTGTGAAATGAAAATTGAGTGTCTTGAATCTAGAAGAACCAATCAAATTAACGAGTCTCTCTAACTTCAAAATTATAGATAATAGTATGAAGAGCTTTTTTGCTACTTCTCAACTCTCTCAGTTTCTAGACCAGGTAAACCCTCTTGCTGAAATTGAACATAAGAGAAGAATTACAGCGTTATGACCTGGATGATTGAAGCGTGAAACTGCTACATTTGAGGTTCGTGATGTACATCCCTCTCATTATGGTCGTATTTGTCCAATTGAGACACCAGAATGACAGAATATTTGATTGGTTACGTACCAGTCATTGTATAGTAAAATTAATGAGTATGGATTTGTAGAGACTCCAGCTATGAAGTTAGTAAAAGAACTTCCTGCTAAAGCTAAATTGCTTGTGAATAGGTATTCAGAAGCTACCTTGAAGGATGGAAAGAAAATTCTAGTTAAAGAAGACGAACTTATTGATGAAACATCAGCTAAGGCTATAGAGAAAGCGTATTGAAAAACGTGAACACTGATCAAAGTAAGACCATTTGTTTCTGAAGAGGTAGAGTATATTTCTCCTGAGTATGATGAAAAATATATTATTGCTGATATTTCAGTGAACATTGATGAACATGGAAATATTTTGGATAAGCGTGTTCCTTGAAGACACTTCATGACTATGGAGCTTTTTCATATAAATGATGTAACACATGTAGATGTGAATCCATCTCAAATCTTCTCTCCAAATACTTCGATTATTCCTTTTGTAGATCATGATGATGCAGTGCGTGCATCAATGGGTACAAATATGCAACGTCAAGCTGTTCCTCTAATAAAGCCTGAACCGCCCTTGGTTTGAACATGACTTGAATGAGATATAGCAGACATGTCCTACGCTATTGTTAAAGCTGAGGAGGAATGAGAAGTGGTATACGTAGATGGAAAAAGAATTAAAGTGAAATATAAGAAAGCTTGAACAAAAGAGTATGATCTTATTAACTTCAAAAGATCTAATCAAAAGACAGTAATGCATCAGCGAGCAAAAGTTACTCTTGGTCAAAAAGTTCAAAAATGAGATGTGCTCCTTGAATGACCATCAGTTGTTGATGGAGAAATATCTCTTGGGAAAAATGTGAGAATAGCATTTATGTCACGAGAATGATACAACTATGAAGATGCTATTGTTGTTTCTCAAAGACTTGTTAAAGATGATGAACTTACCTCTATCAATATTAATGAGTATGAAATTGAAGTGGCTGACACAAAATTATGACCAGAGGAGACGACAAATGATATCCCGTGAGTTGCACTCTCTAAGCTGAAAAACCTTGATGAAGAGTGAATAATTAGAATCTGATCTCGTGTGAAATGATGAGACTTACTTGTTTGAAAAATTAGTCCAAAATCAGAATGAGAGTTAAGTCCAGAAGAAAAATTGATTCAAGCTATTTTTGGTGATAAATCTAAAAGTTTCAAAGATAGTTCACTATATATGCCTGCTTGAAGTGTTTGAAAAGTTATTGAAATAGTTGTATTAGACTCAAAGAAAGGAGATAATTTGAACGCATGAGTAAGAAAGAAAATTAAAGTGTATGTGGCTTCTACGAGAAAAATTGAAGTATGAGATAAGTTAGCTTGAAGACATGGTAATAAAGGTATTATTGCTATCGTAGTTCCAGAAGAAGATATGCCATATACTGCAGATGGTAGGCCTGTGGATGCTTGCCTAAATCCACTATGAGTAATTTCTCGTATGAATATCTGACAGACATTTGAGACTCAGTTATGACTTGTTGCTAAGGCATTGAATACAAAGTTTGCTGTTCCATTGTTTTCGGGTTTTGATGCTGAAGATCTTTCTGATATTATGGTCAAAGCCTGATTTGATGCTGATGGTAAAATGGCTGTCTATGATTGAAGATCATGAGTAGAGTATGATAACAAAGTTACGGTTTGATATATGAACATTATTAAGCTTGTTCATATGGTTGAGGATAAAATACATGCGAGATCTGTTTGACCATACTCATTGATTACTCAACAACCTTTGTGAGGGAAGGCAAGAAGTGGATGACAGAGATTCTGAGAGATGGAAGTCTGGGCACTTGAGGCGTATTCTGCAGTATATACTCTGCAAGAGATGCTTACGATTAAGTCTGATGATGTAACATGAAGAAATAAGACATATGAAGCTATTATTAAATGATGAGAAATTAGTATCAAGTGACTTCCTGAGTCGTTTAACCTTGTTACGTTCTTGTTTAAGTGACTAGGACAAAGTATTCTTCCTCTTCAAGCTGATGCAATAGAAAAAATTCATGATGAAAGAATTCGTAAAATTGTTACTCTTTGACTCAAATGAATAACATGACAAGAATCATTTGAAGAAGTGAAGATTGAAGATAAAACGACTGCAGCACAACAGAGTAAAGAAGAAAAAAAGGAAATGATGAATTCGCTTGTGAGTGATTTGAAAGAACATGGTGACATAGAGGACTAATTTCAGTCCCCGTCTGAAAACACCGATTTCTCTTTTATTCATGCATCTGATAGCTTATGAAAAATAATTTTGATTGATTACAGGTACTCTTAGCATCTCCAGAAGATATCTTGTCGTGGTCTCATGGAGCTGTAGAATCTCCAGACACTATTAACTATAGGACATGAAAGCCAAAGCAGAAATGACTTTTCTGTGAAGCAATTTTTTGACCGATGAAAAATTTTGAATGTAGTTGTGGTAAATATAAATGAGTGAGATATAGATGAATAGTTTGTGAACGTTGTTGAGTTGAAGTAACGACGAGTAGAGTGAGGCGTGAACGTATGGGGCATATTGAACTTGCTGCTCCAGTCGTTCATATTCGATACATAAAAGCAACACCATCGAGAATTTGATTACTTTTGAATCTCTCAATTAATGAGATAGAGAAAATTCTCTACTATGTGAAGTATGTCGTTACAGCGATTGATGATGAATTGAAGAAAAATGTAATTAGTCAATTAGATAAAGACTATCATAATAAAGTTGATGAACTTGACAGGATTTATGATAAAGAGAAAAAATCAAGCAAAGAAGCGACGAAAGATAAGAAAGACAAGGAGAAGATTCTTCAAGAGAATCAGTTGATGAAAGTTTATGAGGAAAATAAATCATCATTAGAAAAAGAGTATAGTAGAGTGAAATCAATTCTTTCTAATCTTGATGTTGGTGCAACAATACTTGAGAGTGATTATAGAAACATTTTTTATAGATATGAGGGTGCATTCACCTTTTCTTCATGATCTCAAGCTGTTCTTACTTTATTGAAACAAATTGATATTCAGGATGATATAAAGAGTATCTTGGAGAATTTTTCTACCTTGAAAGGAGAAACAAGAAAGAAAATGTTTAAAAAGTTGAAGCTTCTTATTAATCTGTATATATCGTGAGTGAAACCTGAATGGATGGTACTTACTCATCTTCCAGTTATTCCACCAGATCTAAGACCTGTAGTACAGCTTGAATGAGGTAAGTTTGCTTCTTCTGATGTGAACTTATTCTACAGAAGGGTCTTGATGAGGAATCTTAGATTGAAGAAAATGATTCAAGTTGGAATGCCTGATGTGGTGAAGAAAAATGAGATTAGACTTCTTCAAGAGTCTGTTAACAATCTTCTTGTATGAGAGAAATGAAATGGTGCATGATGATCATCATGAAAGGTATTCAAATCATTGACTGATATGCTTTCTGGAAAAGAAGGAATCTTCCGTAAAAATCTTTTGTGAAAGCGTGTGGATTACTCATGACGTTCTGTAATTACTATTTGACCTGGATTGAAGCTTGATCAATGCTGACTTCCACTGTATCTAGCAAAGAAGATGTTTACTCCGTTTATTATTGGGAAGTTAATTGAAAGAAAGATCTCTCATACTCCTAAGCAAGCAGAGAAATTAATTAGAGATGAAGACCCTATTACTCTAAAAATTCTTGAAGAGGTTATAAAAGATAAGTACGTTCTCTTGAACCGTGCACCTACGTTGCATAGACTCTCAATACAGGCATTTAAAATAAAACTAATGCCAGGTAAGACTATTCGTATTCACCCACTGGTAACTCCAGCATTTAATGCTGACTTTGATGGAGATCAGATGGCTGTTCATCTTCCTCTTTCTGATGAAGCACAGCGTGAAGCGAAAGAGCTTATTGCTTCAGATCAAAATGTTTTGAAACCATCTTCTGGTGAACCAGTAATTTCTCACTCTCAAGACCTTGTAGTTTGAGCTTATTATTTGACAGATGAGCATTCTCATCTTGAACCATTAAGTATTGAGGAAATCAATAAGCACTTTGAAAAAACAAAGGTTTGGAAATGAATTGTTGGTAGATTCTGATCTATACAAGAGGTTATGTCTGCTTATCATTCAAGTGATCTTCATGTGAAGAATAGAATCTTATTGAAAGTTGCATGATCGTATATTGTTACGACAACATGAAGAGCAATTCTTAATAATAGTCTCCCTGATATGCCTTATGTGAATGAGAAAACATGAAGTAAATGATTGAAGAAAATTCTTGATATTATTTATGATATGTATGGGAGAGCCGAAACTGTAAGAACAGCTGACGCACTGAAAGATATCTGATTTTCATATGCAACGAAGTCATCTGTAACTATTAATATCTTTGATCTAAACTTACCTAAAGAAAAAACAGAAATATTAGATATAGCTTGAGAGAAAGTAAATAGGATACATAATTTCCGATTTAGATGATTTCTTTCAGATGTTGAGAAGCATAAATTGATTGTAAAAACACGAAGTGTCGCAAAATCAGAAATAGAGAGGCTTGTGAAAGAGGCTTATTCTGCGTGAACGGATATCTACTCATTGATTGATTCAAAAGCGAGATGAAATCGATGACAAATGACTCAAATGGCTGGGATGAAGTGATTGGTTGCGTCTCCATCATGAGAAATTATTGAACTCCCAATTAAATCATCGCTACTTGAGTGATTTAGTCCGATTGAGTACTTTATTTCTGCTCATGGAGCAAGAAAATGAAAAGCGGATACGGCCTTGAGAACTGCTGAATCTTGATATTTGACGAGAAGACTCGTAGATGCTTCACAAGAAGCAATTATTAGAACTCAGGACTGTCATACACAAGACTATATTATTATATCAGAGTGAGAGGCGAAGATGAGAAATGAAACCTTTGAGAGTCTCATCTTTGGTAGAGTTGTTGCCGCAGATGTTATCGACGACTCAGGAGCAGTTCTTGTGCAAAAGAACACACTTTTGGATAAAACACTTTGCAAATTAGTGTTGGATGCTTGAGTGGATACCCTTCATATTAGAAGTCCTTTGACTTGTCATACAATTAGTGGGGTTTGTCAAAACTGTTTTGGTATGGACCTTTCTCTTAGATCTATGGTAGAGATTGGTAATCCAGTATGAATTATTTCATCTCAATCTATTGGTGAACCAGGTACTCAATTGACGATGCGTACGTTCCATAGTGGGTGAGTAGCTAGTATGGATGGAGATATGACTCAGGGTATTAAGAGAGTAGAGGAACTATTTGAGGTAAGAAATCCAAAAAAACCAGCGGTAATAGCTCCATTTGATGGAACTGCTGTTGTTGTTGAATCTTCAAAGAAAACTGAAATAGAAATCACGAGTGAACCACTACCTGTGACGTATGTTATTAAAGATGATTATGTTTCTATCGTCTCAAAGGGTGAAGAACTAGCAAAATGAGCTTCGTTCGCCTCTAAGTGAAGAAGTAAACTTAAAATTAAAAATGGATGAATCGTTCTCGAGGTTCATAAAGATCACATTGTACTTGGTGAGCTGAAAGTTGCAAAAAAGAAAGTTGCAATCTGAACAGTCATTAGAATGAAACAATGAGCACAAGTGTATAAATGACAACTTTTGACTACGGGGGGGATTGATATTAGAGAATACATGCAAGTGATTTGACATCTAGAAGCTCAAAGGTATATTGTAAACGAAATTAAGAGAGTATATACTTCTCAAGGACAAGATGTAAGTGATAAGTATATGGAAACAATCGTTAAACAACTATTTTCTAAAGTGATGATATCTGATGCTTGAAACAGTAGTCTTGTTCCTGGTACGATAGTGAAGTATGAAGAAATGCTTTCTGTCAATAAAGACTTAGAAGCAAATGGGAAACAACCTGCAAGATGAGACAGACTCGCTCTCTGACTGACTCAAGTGGCGAAAGAATCTAATTCTTGGATGTCTGCAGCTTCATTTCAGGAGACAATTAGAGTGATGGTTGAAGCTTCTACAAGATGAGCAATCGACCCGCTTTCTGATCTTAAAGCTAATGTTATTATTTGAAGACTGCTTCCTGTTGGAAAAATTTACCAAGCTCAATACGAAAAGGAGCAACAGAAGTGAAATTTCCTTGATAGCGTCATTGAACAAGGCTAAACAGAAAAAGACAGAGAAAGTGCTAAATAACATTGCAATACTTGACAAGATACCTATACATACACGTATTGTCAAATATCTCACTTCAACTACTTTCTTTACACATTATTTACTAGAATGGCTCATAAAAAAGCTGCCGGATCGGCAAAGAATCTTAGGGATTCGAACCCTAAATATCGTGGACTTAAACTTTCATGAGGACAAGCTGCTCGTGCTGGAAATATCATCGTAAGACAAAAAGGTGATAAATACAAAACAGGAGTTGGTGTTTATAAAGGTAAGGATTTTACGATTCATGCCATGATAGATGGTATAGTGACGTTTAGAAAGAAGAGATTCACGAGATTTGATGGGAGAACCTATGAAAGAACTGTTGTAGAAGTTGTGAGTCCAGAAGAGTATACGATCAGAATGGATGCTTTGAAGAATCAATCTTCTGATAAGAAAAAAACTCCTGTAGCTAAAAAATCTCCAAAAACTTCAAAGAAGGCTCCAGCGAAAGCAAAGAAAGATTCACCAAAAGCTGATGATAAGAAAACAGAGAGTAAAAAAATAGTTGCAGAAAAGAAAGCAGACAGTCCAGCAATAACTTCTAGTTGAGAAAAGGACGATCTTACAAAGGTAGAATGAATTTGACCCAAGATACAGGAGATTTTCTACGCTGCTTGAATTCTTACTTTTTCAGATCTATCTGGGAGCAAAATTTGAGATCTTAGAGATATACTTAAAGACGCTTGACCTAGATTTGCATCTCATGATCCAGGTACATGGAAAAAACAAGCTACTCTTGCAAAAAATTGAAAACGAGATGAACTTAAAAAACGACAAGATGAGCTTGATGGTGGAAAACCAGTAGAGTAGTAGGGAAAGAAAATTCATATCATACTATACATTTATGTCAGTTGCAACCAGAGAGTAGTGGATATATCATATCTGTTCTCTCCTCTTATTTCTTATTTCATTCATTATGATTGGTCCAGTAAAAAAACGTTCAGTTGCAAAAAAGAAGCAAAGACACAGTTCTTGGAAGAACGTAAAAATTAAGTATTGGAAAAACAAGATTCAGACAAGATGGTCTGATGAAGGGCAATGTTGGAAGCTAAACCATAGAGTATGTCCTGTCTCTTGAATGTATAAATGAAGAAAAGTTATGGATATTAAGAGCTCTTCTTCTTGAACGGTTATTGAAGCTTAATATGTGTTTATTCAACTAATCGTAAAAGCGATTAAGCGAAATTTTTTATTTCGCCTTCACCTCTATCGTTTTATCGTTTCAGTGTCTTTATATGAACATAAAATCAAGAATCAATTCTAGAAAAATACTGCTCGTATACTTTTACGAACAGTATTTTTTTGATATAGCATGAAAAAAACAGGTGCTTCTCGATGATAGTGATAGAATTCAAAGAATTGTAGCTAATCCAGATGAGAGAGAGAATGAAATTACTCCTTCAGAGGTTCTTACCTCTGATTACTATTCAGATGTTGATCATGAAATCGCTTATATCATAGAGAATCATTTTTCAAAATATAATCCAGGTCAGATTGATTTCGATTATATCAAAGTGATTTGACCTCATTTTGGAACGTATAAAGATCTAGTTCGTGAAAAAGTTAATAGTCACGCAGTTACGTTTGGATATGATGATATGGACATTATGGATAGGGTCTTGTTTATTCTTGGGTATACTGAATTCAAAGAGTTGAAAACACCTAAGGAAGTGATCTTGAATGAGATGATAGAATTAGCAAAGAGATATTGAGACGAAAAAAGTCCAAAATTGGTGAATTGAATTGGGCACAAACTATTGAGTGAATAATTCGCATATCACTACGTATTGTCATTTCCAATAATACATGATTTCATTGTGAACTGAGTACATAGAAACCTTATGATTTGATGCCACATCTATTGATGAGGTCCTTTTAACGCAGACTCTTACGCATAAATCATATGCGATGGACTTTCCCGATGGCGAAGTTACCCATAATGAAAGACTAGAGTTCTTGTGAGATTCATTGTTATGAGCAGTTATTGCTTGATTGTTGTTTAAAGATTTTCCAGATTTAGCCGAATCACATCTCACTCTGTCGAAAATATTTCTTGTGAAAGAGCATACATTAGCAGAAGTAGCAAGAAAAATTAACTTATGATCAGTTATGAGACTGTGAACTTGAGAAGAAAGAAGTGGAGGGAGAAATAAAGATGCAGTCCTATCAGATGGGCTTGAGGCATTTATTGCTTTCATTTATCTTCAATATGGTCGAACTGCTGTTGAATCATTTATTGAAAAACATATCTATAGTATACTTGGTAAGCAACCAGTAATGCCAACGAAAAGTTGGAAAAACCAACTTCAAGAACTCGTCCAAAAATACCATAATGAACTTCCTATATATATTGATCATGAATTAATAAAAGATAAGAGTGGTGATGTTAAAGTGTTTTGATCTGATGTTATTGTTTTATGAAAACTGGTTTGTCAGTGAGAGGGGAAAAACAAGAAGAGAGCTCAGGAGAATGGTGCCATGAAGGCTATGGAGAAATTGACTATCCTTGATAATGAAGTTATTTTGTTGTAACGTTGTATGTTGTTTATCGTATAATTGAGTGTATATTGATATACGATTTAGGAACAATTTACTTCGCATTTTTTAGTTATATTACTTGATTCCAAATGAAGCAGTTTAGTATTATTTCAAAAGCATGAGTACGATTATCACTAGCTGCAGCTATTGTTGCTCTTTCTCGATGGTTATTTTTTTCTAATATGCGTCCTTCTATTCAGTTCACCTGAGGAATGGAGATCGTGGTTGATGCAGAAGTGAATGGTGATAGTGTCGATGCTGTTACGACTGCATTGGATAATGCTTGATACAAGGATTTTTCTGTGTCCAACGGAAATAAAGATGGATATGGAAGCATTCTTCTCCAACAGAGATTCTCAGGGAACGAGCAAGTTTCTTCTATAACCAACCTTATTCAAGATACCTTGTTGGCAAACAATACTATTAGTTCTAAGGATGAAATTTTGGAACTATCTGTGATCTGACCAAGTATTTGAGATTACATCACGAAGACAGCTAAACAAGCTCTCATTCGATGAACGATCTTGATGGCAGTCTATATCCTTTTTGCGTTTTCTTGAATGCGTAAGGTTATTTCTCCACTACTGTTAGCGGTTGTGACGATCATTACAATGATTTTTGATGTTTCATTTGCTTGATGAGTATATGGTTTTCTTATGTCTATTAATCCAGCTATCCAAGTTGATACGATCTTTATTATAGCCCTCCTTACGGTAATGGGATATAGTATTAATGATACGATTGTTATTTTTGATAGAATAAGGGAAAATACCTTATCTTATCTTTGAACAGAAGATGAAGATGAACTTGTCGTAAAGAGCAAGAAAAAAGCAAAGAAAGAAAAAATCGAGAAACTCCCTTTTGATAGAGCAGAGGTCTTTGATAGATCTCTTCGACAAACTATGAGAAGATCATTGGCTACTTCTATATCTACCTTGCTGGTAGTATGAGCAATGTATGTCTTCGGTACGTGAATCTTGAAAATGTTTGCGTTGACGTTGGGGATGTGAGTTATTGCTGGGACATTTAGTTCGATCTTTGTCGCTGCTCCATTGGCTTATCTTTTGAGTGGAGTGTTGTGATCGTGATCTAGTAGTACTGACTAATTTCTACTTTCCATGAATGTAAAACATCATCGAGATATTCGGTGATGTTTTTTTTGCTCTATAGGGAATTCTAAAATTCCTATTTATGTATACATACTCCAACTACTACATGAGTTTTGAGTATAAAATGGAGTGATTCTCACTTTATATGTTGGGAATCAAAAAACCGTATGATTATTTTAATTTCATTCAAAAATTTCATTAAATCATTTTTTCATTTCTTCATTATATATGTTTTGTTGTGGAACAGCAATTGTACTGCGAGTTGTTCCAGATTTTCAATTTTCTTGGTACAAAAGTTTGAACCTGAAGTGTGGTCATGCATTCGTAATAACATCCATTCGTCAGTCTTCAGAATGAAGTACTATTCAATTTATAACTACTGTGATATCTCTAAAGTGAGAGTTTTCTGCACGTTTATTCAGATAAAACTCAAGTTTAATTCATGGATGTATATAAAGTGACATTTTTCAGTATATCGAATTCCCATCAAGATCTTTAACATTACTTGTTCATCAATCCTTAAATTCTTCGTCGATTATTACTTCGCAGTCTTCACTCTGTATAGTAGAAGGAGTTACTCAACTATATTTTTCTAAAATCCAATCCCACCTCATTCCTCAATCCTCCTGATATTTGTATCCTTCTGTAGGAAACTTATAAGTTGTCGTTCAATTTAAATTTTGTATTTTTTCATATTTTGTGAAGTTGGGTACAACTTCAGGAAGATCTTCTGGCCCAGTAAAATCTTCTGCTGGGGTTGAGTCTTCTTCCGTATTTGAAATATTTTCTTCTGGTCTTTGAACTCACTCTTCAATCATCCTACCATCGAAGGAAATTGTTTTAGATATTCTTGGAGTATATGGTGTTGCTTGAGTTTTGTATGTTACCGTGAAGGTAAGTTTAGTGTATCAATGATGTTCTATTCCCGCTGTTATTTGTATCTTTGTGAACTCAATCATCTCAGCTTGTCATGTCGTTGGATGTGAGTATTCAAGGTAAGCTTGATCTGAATTGTTGCTTATTATTCTTATCGATCCATGTTTTTTTGATTGGAATCAAAATACAAGATTGTTTCAACTGATCGAAGGAGTGAAGATTGTTGCATATCAGTTTTGCTCTATGAGTTCTCCTCAGGCTCTTATTTGGTTCAGTTTTAGTCAACTCATAATGAGAGGATATACGCTATGCGGAGCTTGAGGATCTATGACGTTTCATACAAAATTTTCGATATCACCAAAGCGTTCTCTTTGCTCAGGAGTTAGATTTGTAAATTCAAATGTAGGTTTCATGTTTGGTCAATTTTCAATCTTTTCGTCTGTAGTATCAATGACAATTGGATCAGTAGGAATTGGAGTAGTAATAATAGTATCTACAGGAACATGATCACTAGTATCAGTAGTATCTACAGGAGCAATAGAAACAGTATCAGTAGAAATAGGAGTAGTAATAATAGTATCTACAGGAGCATGATCATTAGTATCGGTAGTATCTATAGGAGTAATAGAAACAGTATCAGTAGAAATAGGAGTAGTACCATCTTGCTGAGAGTCTATTTCATTGAGTAACTTGTAGAAATTTTCACAAATTTTATTTTCATCTTCAGGTGAGAGTCAATATGCTTTTACATATATTCTGTGTCCAGCTCTATATTCTTCATAATCCTCATATGTTTTTCAACAAATCTCTCGAGTTAATCAACTTTTTTCACTTAGTAGTACAGGAATATGACGATCAACTTTCATAATCATATGACTAATATCCTTTGCTCTTTGTATTGTCTGTAATAAACTAGAAGAGGCAAGAACTCGAAATAAAAATCATGTATTAATATTGTTTTTGAGTGTAGCCAGACTTATCCAGTTCATTGAAACCTTTTCCATTCCCTCAAAGTGTAATTAAATGATAAATGGCCAGTTTGCATATATTTTTTCTTTCTCGCTTTTTTGACAAATTTTTATTTTAGTCTATACTATGGTATAAGTATTTTAATTTATAATACAACCATGTATACTAATCTCTCTTCAACGATACTTAAGTTTTTTTCTTATTTTTTGATACTTTTTTGATTTTTTTCTCTGTCAGTCACTTATGGAGAGTCGATTTGTGACGGTGGTACGAATGATGGAAATATCTGTACTTCAACAGCGAACTGTCCAATAAATCAAACGTGTAACAATAGAACAGGTACATGTACAACTGACGCTTCTTGCTCTGTACAAGGAACATGTGATAATGGAGAAGGTGTGTGTAATTCAGATGCTGAATGTAGCTATACTGAGTCGTCATCATCATGTAGTGATTGATCAAGTTGTTCTTGATGATGTCCGGGTGAACCATGAACATGTCCGGATGGGAGTTCATGTTCATTTGGTTCTTCGTGTCCTGATACTCCATGAACTTGTGATGGAGGAAGATCCTGTACTCCGTGATCTTGGTGTACATTAGATACATGAACATGTCCACATACGTGAGGTTCTTGTACAAACGCTACTGGTTGTCCAGATATCACTAAATATTTTTGTTTAGACGAAGACGGGAATACTATTAGTAGTAATCTTGATTGATGTTGAGAATGTGAATTTTGATGTAATAGTATTCCATTTAACCAATGATGTTATAATGATCAAGAGCAATGTGCTTGATGATCTGATTGATGAGTATGTAGCTGAGGAAGTGAAAGTTGAACCTGTGAGACAACCTATTCTACTGTTACATGAACATGTAATGGTGAGTCTACTTGAATCTGTACACAAAATAATGCACCATGTGTTGCAGTCGTGTGTGGAGATGGGAATGTTGAATGAACTGAAGCGTGTGATGATAATAATACAACTGCATGAGATGGATGTAATGCTTCGTGTGAAGAAGAAGTCTGTGGAGATTGAATCGTTCAAAATTATGCATGACATGTAGAAGAATGTGATGATGGAAACACAAATAACACAGATGCATGTGATAATAACTGTGAATTA
>CALCME010000114.1 GCA_937965925.1 Candidatus Absconditabacterales bacterium
TGTCTGAATTCATTGATCCTTCTATACTATAAAAATTTACATGTAATGCCATATGCTCTTTATTCATTTTAAGAGTTGATTCATCTAGTGAGTTGTCTTTCATCAATATTATCGAATACTTATTATATTTACCTTCTAAAGTCTTAACTCTTGAAACAGTAACTAAATCTCCAGAAATTATCTTATTGTTAGAGGAAATATTCGGATCTGTTTGGTCAAATGATTCATGTTTAATCACCTTCAATAATCAATTATTGCTTTTTTTTAAAATAATATTGTAAAGAAAACGAAATTCTCATGGACTAGAACATAACCTTATTACTTGTCATTCTTGCATTGAATTAATTGTATTCATTAATTCTGCCTTTAAATCAGTTTTCTCAGACTCAGAATTTAATATCATATTTAGATTTGTTACTGTTTCATCTCATTTGAGTCATGTTATTGATCATCAATGTCAATACTGATTTAATTCACTAAGATTGAACTCAGCCAATTTAGATATTTTTTCCTCATCAGTTAAAGATAATCACTTTCAGATCGCCATAAACACATATATACATAATAAAAACAATATAATAAGTATAATCACGAAAACCTATTTGTCAAACCTTTATCTCATCAAAAAACACTAATGAACACCTCGCTCAACACCGCCATCATATCATGCTGACTGACAGAAAAAGAAGCAGTTGTCTACCTTGCAGCATATCAACTGGGGAGTGCTCCTGCGAGTAGTATTGCAAGAGTTGCAAAGCAACAAAGAGTAACTACCTATGGTATTCTCAAAAAGTTATGTATACAAAATATCGCTACTCAAGAAAAACGTGGAAGCACGACCTTTTTTCGTGTTATCTCTCCAGAGCAATTGCTCTCACAGCACGAAACGAAGATCAGTGAGGCAAAAGCTCGTCTCCCAGAACTCATGGCTCTTGCATCTGTTGGTAGTGAGATAGATATGCGTGTGTTTACTGGTATGCAATGACTCATCACACTCTATGATCTGACGTTGGAGAAACATGACTCACCGTTGTATAGTATACTCTGAAATCTTAAGATTGATCCTAGACTGGATAGCTACTTCTTCGATACGTATGTACCACGTAGAATGGTTCAAGAAAATTTCATCTACAAGATTCTTGCAAACAACGAAGACAATCAAGAACTCCATAACAATGACAAAAAAGAATATAGATCGTCCGTACTGGTAGATGATTTTGCTATCGGTGACTCACATGAAATTATCTTATTTTCAGATCATAGTGTAGCAATAGCCTTACATACTCCAGACAACATGATGGGAGTACTCATTCAGAGCAAATCCTTATATATGACACTCTTTTGACTCTTTCGTACTATATGGAATAGCCAAAGTGAAGAGAAACTGTAGAAATATTCTACGACAGTAGATCTATAGAGGGTATTGAAAATCATTGGTTTGTGTTTACTATCAAATTACAGTTATATATGAAAGTCAGCATTGTCTTTTCTTCATTTTTTTTCTTGATAAAAAAAACGAAGAAGCTTTGCATCTGATTCTGAAACAACTCCTACTTCGTTGAACAGAATCGAAAAAAATCAAGTCGTAAACACTCTTCCTGTTCGATTGGTCCTTTCGATGAGATATAAAACTGCATTTCCCTCCCAGAGGGTCCCGGTCATGCAGAAGTAGTATCTGATATAGAACGAACGACTAAAAAGATTCAGAATATATTTACGACAGAACAGAAATTAAAGATGAATAATTTTATTTCCTCATATATCCTCATGAAAACGTATACCTTCCATCATGTAGATTCATTTACCGATACGCTCTTTGGAGGAAACCCAGCTGGGGTGGTGTTCAATGCAGAGTGACTTTCTGAAGAAACAATGCAGGCTTTTGCTAGAGAGGTGAATCTGTCTGAGACCGTTTTTATTACAAATCAAACGGGAACAAGTTGTACCATGAGATATTTCACTCCAAGTGAGGAAGTGAAATTTTGTGGACATGCAACGGTGGCATGATTGTTTATCTGAGCACAAGAAAACAAACGAGAGTCAGATAGTAAGCAGGTAGCTCATCTAACGATATCTAACTGACTGTGAGATCTTTCGATGTCTGTAGATAGCTCATGAGCACATCCACTCATGTCGATGACAACCCCTGAGACTCAGCTGAGTCCAACAGCATTCACATGATCAGATGTCGCAGAACGGTTTTGAGTGTGAGCAGATATCTTTGCAGACGATACACCTATTCTTTTAGACAAAGCACAACAGTATGCATATATATCAGTCAATTCATTTGCTCAGTTAGAACTATTGAATCCTATGAGTACACAACTTCAACATATCTTGAGCAAAGATGGTATATATGGGCTGTGAGTCTTATGTCCTGAAACGTATGCATCAGAAGCTGATCTGCATTGCCGCGGATTCTTTCCCACCCTATGACTTCCAGAAGACCCTGTCACTTGATCTATGCAATGAGGAATAGTTACCTATGCCCGTATGCATTCGCTTATAGATCCACAAAAATCACAGATTCTCGTAGAGCAGTGACATATCATGTGAAGACCAGGACATCTTTCTGTTGATATACTAGACAGAAAAAAAAATATCTACACGATTTCTGGGAGAGCAGTGCATGTCTATAGTGCGCACATGACGTTTTAATTTTTGAAATTTTCTGAACATGAACATATGAATAGATATATTGAGAGAAAAGATACTATGAACTCTTTCAACAAACATGAGTAAAGATGAAGCTAGTATCGTTGCAGACTATCTCTTACGAGCAGAGATGTCATGATATACTACACAGTGACTTATAAAACTCACAGGAGATGAACCAATGCAAGATATCAAATCTAACTGAGATGTAATTATCCAAAGAGAAACAAAAGTCTCTCAGCTTATTAATGCAAACAAGAAACCTGCGCCATATGTTGCAAGTATATGAACCGATGTAGCAATACAAAAAGCTAAGGAGTGCTGAATGGCGATCATATGAATTCGTAACACGTTTTCGAGTAATTGAGTTCAATGATACTATGTCAAAAAAATCGCTGATAATGATTTAATATGAATCATGTGTAGTCGTTCTCCTTCTGCAGTAAATGGGTTTTGAACTACTTCCCCACTTTTTGGAACTAATCCAATTTGATTTTGATTTCCAACACAACAAGAACCATTACTATTTGATATGGCGACATCTGCAATTACACGATACAATCTTGTTCTTGCAAAGGCAACAGGACGTAACATAGCCCCATGAATGGCAGTAGATAAGCTATGAAATGAAACGACAGATCCATCTAAAGCTATGGAATGATCTATATATCCATTTGACAAATGATACAAGTCGTCATGATTGAGCATGATGATTGAAATGTTGACATGACCACTCGTATGATGAGCGTGGATTGACAACACCTCTTTTGATAAAGAGCGAGGAACAATTATCATCGCAATAGATCCATCCATTTTAGTAGATATAGAAGAATTTAAGAAAAATTGCTCAGACCTTATTTCAACAGTAAGGAAGGATACAACCGCTCAAGAGAAAATTCGTCTTCCATGAGATAGAAGTAGACAAAGATATAAAGCATGTGTAGAAAAAGGAGAAGTATATGTAGATAAAGAGATACTCGGTACGCTTTGATATATAGATGAAAGCTCACTTTAACATCACCTATTCCTTATACCATGAACCAGATACTCTCGTATATATCTCAGTATTTTCGAATTTTCTTGATATGAGCAATATTCATTTGAATCTATTTTCCAATATTCTCATGATTAATTGAACCATATTTACATCTATTGCTTATGGGAATAATGTATCTTTGATGTTTAACAATAACAAAGGAGCAACTATATAGTGTATGAAAAAATCGGAAAAGTGTCTTCTGGTACCTACTTGTTTGAATGATTTTATGTCCAGTATTAGTCTTTATCGTAGCTCAGAAATTCATACCAGACTGGTCGATTGGTCTTTTTCTACTTACAGCAGCACCAGCATGAGTGGCATCAATTGCCTTATCATCAATAGTAAAGTGAAATTCTAGTCTTGTAGCAACAATTACGATACTCAGCTCGATTATGTGTGTGTTTACTATACCACTCTTGAGTGAACTACTTATAGGTGCAGAAATTCAAATCGATTCTCTGGCTATTTTACGATCATTATGTAAACGAGTAGTAGTACCTTTTATACTAGCTCAACTGAGCTTACCATATTTGAAAGGAAAAGAAACATACAAAAAATATATAAGTCCGCTAACGATTCTCCTCCTCATGCCAATCATTCGATGACCTATTTGAGCAAACAGTGAAACATATGCAGAGTTATCATTGACATATATCGTATGGTGATCACTTTGATTGTTTCTTCTCTCTGCATTATTGCATTTCATCTGATGGCAGGCATTTAGAAATGGAACACATCAAGATAAAATCTGATGAAGTCTGGGGCTATGATATATGAATGTAACTCTCGCTATCCTTCTCGCTACGACCTATTTTGATGCACAAACAGTCCTTGTAGTCCTTCTGTATGAACTCCCACGAGATCTTATGCTTATACCTTTTGCTTGGGTAAGTAAGCGGTTACAGTAAACTTTATTATTGGAAGTATGAGTTCAAACTCTTTTTCACAAAACTAGGAAGAGGTGAAATACAAGGTGCACTAGAAATTTGTATACCATAGTCTTTTACTGTCGCTAGTGCATAAGAAGTCTGTGCCCTACAAGAACAAATAACAACCTGACATTCAGAACCTGTAAAAGTCTTACTCTTAGACTCAATTTCATCAAAAAGCTCACAAAGACGACGAGTCCCTTTCTCATTCAAAATAACAAGATCATTTTCCTTAAGAGCTTTTAATAATTGATTAGTTGTAAGCTTTTCTGCTTTGATGATAGTAAAGATCCTATCTTTTTCAGTAAAAACTACTTCAATTTGATTCGCTCTTCTTTTTTCTGAGTCTGCGATAAAGACTCTTTCAATATCCATAATATTATTTTTGAGAAGATAAGAATGATTATATATAGTAAATTAATTTTAAATTTGAGTGTATTTACTACGTAGTCTATCTCCGTACATATCAATCACACATTGCGTTTAATGAAAACGTCTGTATCAAAAACATCATTCAGTTTTATATCCGATAAACTATACTTTTCTAAAAAATTCAGATTCTTAAACTAAGAAACGGTTTCCTACCAGTACTTCAAAATCCCATCATCCTTCATCTTATTCCAGTTCAAAACACAGTATGACTCTGTTCTCTTTACTATATCAAAAGATTTTCATTTACTGATCAGGTGATCTACAAGCGTACACGGGTATACAGTATGTCCATCTGGAACATCATCTCTCAGTCAAATATTTCATGCGATATATACATCATCTCATATAGTAATGGTTTGATCCTTTCATGGAAAGAATGAAGTATTGAGTCAGACGAATACGTTGGTTCATATATGTAACTTTCATTTTATATATCACTTCCCATCATCTGTATATTGACCTCATCGACCAGCAAAAACACTCCCCGAAGCGATATTTGTGTATCCAGATATTGAGACTCACTCAAGAACGATATTTGTATGAGAAGCTTGCACTCTATCTCCCAGAGTACATTTTCTTAGTTCACATCAGATCTTACATCTTGCTCAGATTGTAGATTTTTCAATCTTAGCAAACGGAACAAGCGTAGTTTCTTCACCTATAGAACTCTCTGACATCCAGACATGTGACATAATTGTCGCTCCATTTTCTACTATACATGCTCATTCTAGCACTGCGTATGGTCAGATCGTTACGTTTTTTCATATGTTTGATTCTGGAGAGATTACTGCAGTTGGGTGGATCATATGCATATGATTATTGATGGTTATCTATATGAAAAACGGTTAATGTCTTCTCTTGAAGAGTACAATAAGCCCTAAATTGTTTATTAATTCTGAAATAATAGATTCATTCTTCTTTTGGTTCTCTTTTACTAAGTTGAACAGAAATAACATCTCAAGAACGTATCTTAGAAAAAGCCTTTTGAAACTGAGTTAGAAGATTTCTTTTCTCAAGAAAAGCAATCAATTTTTTGGGGACAGCAATATTTTTTATTATCATATACTATGAGTAATAGACAAAGTCTTCCTTGCTAAGATTCTTAACTGCTTCATATGATTTTTTAGCTTCTACTGGAAGGTCATCATATGACATTTCTACGAGTGAAAGACTAGGTGATCAGTCTATATCAAAAGATAATCTTTGATTTGTAACCATATCATTAAGAAACAAATTCACAGCTGCAGATAGACTAATTCATAGTCCATCAAGAAATTTCTGAACATCTCATTTCAATTTTTTCTTGGTTCTTATTGTTACCGTTGTTGTTGTTCAAGTCATGGAAAAGATAGTGAGCAAATAAATGTGTTACAATTATACACATATGTACTAATATTGCAACACACTAAACAACATAAAACCTTATGCTCCTACCTGCTGTCTCCAAAGTGCATAGTACAATCATTTCATAGCAACTAGTTCTTCATGAGTTCATGACTCAACAATAGCTCACTTTTCCAACACATAGATCCTATCTGCATGCATGATCGTAGAGAGGCGATGTGCTACGAGGATGGTCATCATCTTATGGTCTTTCAGCGTAATATCTTTGATTGTTTCTGTGATTTCATTCTCTATCAGTGAATCTAGTGCACTTGTTGCTTCATCGAAGATCAATAAGTCTGGACGTCTAAGTAACGCTCTCGCAATAGCCAGACGTTGTTTTTGTCCACCAGAGAGTTTGAGTCATCACTCTCATATACGTGCATCTAATCATTTCTCATTCTCCTTGATAAACTCATCAAGTGATGCTTGTTTCAACACTTCTCGACACTCTTCATCTGTCGCTCATGGTTGAACAAACAAGAGATTATCCCTCACCGTTCAGGTAAACAACTGCGTATCTTGTGTTACTACTCACAGCTTCTGTTTTACACTCGTCCATGCTATCTCATTAGCATTATATGTATTTACAAAAATAGTTCCGTCGTCTGGCTGATAGAGTCCTGAGAGCATCTTGATCATCGTAGATTTACCTGATCCTGATGGTCAGACAAATGCAATAGTTTCTCATGGAGCGATAGATCGTGAAACATTAGAAAGTGCAAGGGTGGGTTTATTATTCTTTTTCTGTGTATCAGTCGCAAATCCCCCTGCCAAGACTTCGTCTTGACTTCCCCCTTTATCAAGGGGGACACTATTTTCTGTTTTCCCATATCAAAACGTCACGTTCTCAAACGTTACTCACGAGAGGTTCTCTATTTTTGTTCCTTCATTGGTATGATGTTCTTGTTCTAGAGCGAAAATTTCTTCTAATGTCTCACTACTTGCTTTTGCTTCCTGGAAGTTCTTGGCAACAGTAGGAAGCATATACAAAGGATTAAACATCAAGAACGAGTAGAAGAGCAGACTGAAGAACTCACCGAGGGTGATATCTCAGGTAAACACAAGTCGGAGCATCACTCACTGCAGGATTGTCCTGAGAAGGTTAATAAGTGTCCCTTGGGTAAATGAGAGGGTCTTGATGAGCTTAAGCTTATCAATTTCCAGAGAAATAAGCTGTTCATTGACTGAAGTGAGATGTTCGATTTCTTGTTGTTCTAGTCACAAAGACTTGATCAGTGCTACATTCTTAATGTTCTCTACGGTTGCCCCACTCAACGCTGAAGAAGCAGAAACAATTTTCTTTTGTGAATCTTTGATACCAAGTGAGATACGATAGGTCGTGAAAGCGATAAGTGGAACCATCGCGAGAAAACAGACTCACACGATCCAGTGTACCCAAAACGCATACACGATAACGATCAGCATACCAATACTCGTAAGAAAAACGGTATCAATCATACTCGTAAGAAGTTTTTGTATATCGTTACGAGCTTTCAAGAGTTTATCGAGAAGTGCTCATGACTGTCGATCTTCAAACGTTCTATACGGGAGTGAAAAGGCATGATTGACTCACTGTGCGTAGACTCTTGATCCAATCGTCTGACTCATGAGATTCACATAGTAGTCTTGAAATGTCTTCGCAAGCCTAGAAACCATTGCTGCTCAGATACCAACCAAAGATCGCTTGATAAGTCATGCCATATAGGTCTGAGCCGTATGTTCAGGAATCATATTCACATACTGGTCGATCAAGATACGAAACGTCTGTGGTCATACGAGAGAGAAGACTTGATTGATAGTCGCAAGGAGGATACTGAGTCGCAAGAGTTTACGATGTTTGCGGAGGTAGGAGAGGATAAGAGACATAATTACGGTAAGTATATAAGAAATAAGAATAAACTAGTTTGTGCTATTCGATTCATAGTATCGGTAATTCATCACTATCATCAAGAGGAATAAGTCATGAATACGGATCTTCTAGAAGACTTCTATAAAAAGTTCTTCATTCCCAATATGATTCATCTCCAAATAGTGTCGTATAGCTAAGTTCATCTCAATTCCCTGAATTCAAGACAATGACATTAAAAAAATCATTTCATGATTCGAGACTTCTTGCAATGACAACATCGATCTCAGTCTCATCTTCAAATCGTATAGTAGTCACATACTCTCTCTGTGAAAGATAATATCCAGCTCCATATCATCAATTTTTAAGCTCTGACCAGACCTTCATAGTTTGTATCTTTGGAAATGAAGATCAGTGTATATTTATCATGCTTGGAACACTGTTCTTAAATTCTCTAAGAGTTGTAGTAAGAAATTGGATTTCGGTTATGTTATGAAATCAAAACATTGAAAATGTAAGAAGACTTTTAGAAAGTCCATAGAGAGAGAACAAGAAGACAAAGAATGAGATAATAATCATATGAATAAGACGTATCGAATATACAGTAACATTCATATCAAGAAGAAGACTAATAGCCTTCTTTCTCATCAGATACAAGAGAGTTCAAAACAACAATAATATCATGAAATATATCAGATATCAGATCGGAAAACGTCGCACCGGAACTCATCGAGAAAACACTCAGCTATCAAACAAAAATCTCTTTATGGGAAGAGCGAGAAAAAGAATGCACACAAACAGATGTCATAGCACTACCAGTAATCAGATTAATCTACCATGCAAGAGAAGTGCTAATCATGGAAAAAGTCTTCAAAAAAATTTCATAAATTATATAAGAGTAAAAGTAGATATATATAAATGCTTCTTACCTCAATAACGCTAATTTCTTTCTCCAATATAAGAGGCTCAAGACAAGCACAAGTCACATACCACCAAACACATTTGTTCATATCAAAGCAAACAATCATGTCGCAATTACAGGAATAATTGCTCTACTTGCTGCCATGATAGACTCTTCAAGTCAGGTCACTAATCACTGCTGTTTGTCTGATACTTTTGAGGTGATGAGTCATTTGAATGATGAGAGACACAATGCTATCCCCGCATCCAGAAAGAATGCGATTGCAATATATCACCAAACATCTGGTCTAAGAAAAAATCACAATAAAGAAAATCATACCACAATCATTCAGACCATAAACATTTTTTCATCCGACCAGATTTCAGAGAGTTTCCTCACCGTAAATCACATATGAACAATCAAAAACAATCACACCGCCGAAAAGAGATATCAAAGCTGTTCTGGAGACAGATGTAAGACATCCTTAAAATACAAGGCAATAGTAGACGTATACGCAACAAATACTCATCCAAATAATGCATAGAGTGCAAACCATTTCTTTAACTCAGGAAAGGACTTCAAGAGATCAAATCTTCTCGTAATACTCATTAATTTCCATTCATCAATAAGATCTGTCGATCTCATTTCTACTGGTAGTGACTCTGGTAGCTTGAAGATCAGGAGGAGGAGAGTGATGAATGAGAGTCAAACACCTATCGCTATTGGTCATAGATATCCCCATCACCGACTATAACTCCATGAACCGATCGCTGGTCAGACAATCATAGCGACTCAGATCATCGCACCGACCATACCAAATACTTTTGTCTTCTCATCATTGCTCGTTACATCTGACAGATATGCATTTGCTACAGAACCATTTCATCAGGTGACTCCATCCATCATTCTACTAGCGAGGACTCATCGTAATACTCATGATACTCACAAAAATACTACATTCTCAAACCACAAAGCAACACCAAAAAACACAAGACTCACGAGCGTCCCAGCCTGACTTCGAATCAAAAGTGGTCTTCTTCATATCTTATCACTCCAAGCACCAAACAGTGGCGAGGCAAAAAACTGACAGATCGAATATGATGACATCAGAATCCCATAAAATACCGCTCACTGCCCATAGTCATCTACCAGATAGGGAAGTACAGGAATAAACAATGCAAATCACATTCAGTTTACAAACTGAAGGAGGAAAACAGGGAAGAGTTTTTTCATATACAAACAAAGGTAAAGTTGTCTATTTCTTAAAGATCGAAAGAAGAACGGGAGGGAAGATATCAAAGAAGGTAATCTGTTTATTTTCTAGCAAAAAAGATATCTTTTCAGACAGTATTGGTCTAAAGACTAAGATTTCTTGAGTAAAATATTGATTATATATGTCGTTCTTGCGATACTGTCATGAGATGAGAGGTGCTTCAGTCGTCAGAACATCTTTTGCTCACTCAAATATCGTCTCCAAAACAGAATCAGGTAAAAGAGTTACTGGAATAGTCGTTACAATTCCATCTACCGTTCATGATTCAAAATCAATTCAAACCGTCTCTGCAGATCATTGTATATATACATCTAGAAATCATTCAGATTTTCAAAAAAAGTCATCAAGACGAGAAGATGAAAATTCTACTTTCAAGTATTCGATATTACTCGGAAGTGTTTCATACAAGGCCAACGTTATTTTTCATCTATATGATTGTATTTTTGGATGTGAAAGGATCTCACGGCTGATATTTCATGGTCCAGCTCAAAATTCAACTAATCTAATATGATCTTTCTTCCAGACTCACTCATCTAGACTTCTAACAAGCATATCAGCAAGTTTTTGAGAAGAGTATGGTCATAGTTTTGAAACAGCTCAAACAGTTGCGATATTTTTAATCCACTGAATATGGTCTTTAACCTGCATAAATCAGTAAATAAAGAATAAAATGTGCAAGAATATCTTTTATCTGAAGTCTCATATCTCATATCTCATATCTAACTCATTACTACCTCATCGCATTTCCCCACTTCTTCAACCATGCTCTTGCTTTCATCGTCTCAGGAAACAGCTCAGTACAAAAATCCCAGAAATCGCGTGAGTGATTCATGTGCTTCAGGTGAGCAAGTTCGTGACAGATAATATAGTCAGATATAAACATTGGCATCTTCACCAACCTTCGATTCAATCCAATATGTCTCTTTGAGCTACACGTTCACCATTTGGTTTTTTGATCTCTTATGAAACATCTCTCGTAGGGGAGTGCATGCTTGTGAGAGAGTTGATCGAGTCTACGGGTAAGCATGTGCTTAGCGTAAGTTGTATATCGTTGCTTTCTGTTCTCAAGATTCAGTAGATCGTATCATCGAGTAATCGTCTGCATCTTGTGATCCACATGATATTTCTTCTCTTGCTGTGGAAAGTGGATAAACGTATATGCCTTCCCATGTAAGAGTATCTGATCTGGTTGGAGATCTATAAAGACCCCATATACCTGTAGTTTCTCTCTCTTCTTGCGTATCCGCGTCTCTCTCCTAAGCAAAAAATCCTCGATCTGACTCAGAGGAATACGGAGAGGAGCAGTAGCAATAACCGTATCAGCATCTTCAATACGGATACGAAGATACTTTACCTTCTTGCGAAGAATAGTGAGTTTATAAGGTTTCATTATTTGTAAGTATATGAAATCATACTAAATTACCAATGATAAGATCAATTTTTCATCAAGTTAAATATTGACTTTGATAAACAAATACCAATAAAAGTATCACTTCCAGTCGAAGTATTAAAATTATTCACTCATGCCAACCGACTGGGTAAGGCATACAAACCCCCAATATATTATGGGGAAAAAATTTAAATTTTACAACTCCGCCAGAAGGCGGAGATGGAAAATGTTTGTAAGAAAGATCATTAAGTCCTATTTCAGGACTAAGTGATCTTTCTTAAGGTCAGCTAGAACCATAATCTAGCAAAATAAAATCCCACCTATGGGAATGCTTAATACGGAGTACATCTTGCACTTATATACACGTATATAAGAATGCCGACAGGAAACGTATGAAAGCAACAAATGGAGTTCTGGTCGTTCCTCCAACAAAAGAACTAACCGCGACTGTATTGACAGTCAACATGGTATGTCAACTTTTGACTGCCTTTTTTTTTGAACTCAATTTACTACTCTTACCTATTAATAACCCACTCATCATACATATCAGTAAGAAGAAACGGAGCGTCTTTTTTCATCAACTCTACAATCTGTTCATTCGATTCCCGTCATCATATAGGTTCATACACTGATAAATAATGACGGACATGATTAGAGAGTCATGACGTATCTCATTTTTTTTCATTCAGATACTTCAAGAGTAATCATCAACTTCTCCAGTGTATTCTACTTCTTTTCATATCAATATAATCCAAAACCCCATAGTTCTCAAACAATACCTTTGCTAAGGGAAGATACGACTCTTCGAGTTCTTTTTGTTTCCTACAGTGCATTTCAAAACCTACTCATTGCATCCTTATAATACTGTGATTGTGATGCTGATCAAGAATTTTCACTGCTGCAACAGCCAATAAAGACATTTTTACATGATCATCTCAATCTAGAATTTTACTGTATCTGTCTATATCAAATACCGTATTGGATCAAAGTAGTTCATCTATCTCATCATTTGGTATATACAGATACTGTTCTTTTGTATCTTTCGATCATAATTTCTCCTTAAGTTTTTTCACCATAGTCAAATATTCGTTATTTCTTCTGTTCTTTCCTTCTCTTTCCAGAAGTTTCTTTTCTTGTTTGTTTGTAGTGGTCGTAATTTTTATACGTTGCTCTTCATCAAGATAGTCACTTGTTCAGTCTCAATGTATCAACGTTGGTTTAGTCAAAATCCTTGCTATCAATGCTGGGGTTACTCAAAACTGATCTTTGAACCACAGAGCGTTTTTGGAGGTATCCTCAGGTCAGTCATGGATAAGACAAGCAATAAAAAAATCACGACTTAAGAGTCATGATTTTGCGTAAGATACACTAGCATTAATTGTCATTTCTAGCGAATGATCTACTTTATCTTCAAATGCACCTGAGTACATGCGAGTTTTACTTATTTGTCCATCCAGCTCATTTCTCATAAAATCACTTGCTCTGACTATATCTTTAATATCATCATCGGATAGTTGAACAATATTTCTTTTTTTGAACTGTTTCATGAGACA